>JABDLO010000167.1 GCA_013002995.1 Saprospiraceae bacterium
ACTTAATTCAGCTACCAATACCCGTTCAATACCATCTTCAGAAACAGTACAAGGAAGACTAAAGCACACTCTATGACTACTCTCACAAGCTTTATTGACTATAATCAACCAATACCAATTCACCTTCAATTAGTTTTGTTAATCAAGCAGTTGCGGCTGCTATTAGGTAACTTTATGCCTGACTATTTAATAATTTAATCATAACTTATGTATTTACGTAATTTAATTCCAGTATTGCTGCTGGCACTTATATTCAGTTGTAAACCCAATCCTGATAGTCAGGATGCAACTACCTCAACAGAGGGTTTTCAATGGCAGATCGATCAATTTGAAGATGTCAAGATTCTGAGATATCAGGTTCCCGGATTCGAGCAATTATCTCTGGATCAGAAGAAATTGGCCTATTTCCTTACTGAAGCAGGATACGCCGGTCGGGATATTATGTATTCTATGAATTACAGACATAACCTGGAGATAAGGAAAGGATTAGAACATGTAGCTAAAAACTTTAAGGGAAATAGGGAGTCAGAAGAGTGGATGGCCCTGGAGACTTACTTAAAGCGAGTATGGTTTGCCAGTGGAATTCACCACCATTATTCTATGGATAAGTTCAAGCCTGGATTCACTCGTGATTATCTAACTGGGATTGCCAATGAGACTGGAGCTAAGTTTTCTGATGAGGCATTGCGAGCCATCTTCGATCCTGAATTCGATAACAAGAAAGTCAACCTGGATGAATCGAAAGGATTACTCCTGGGATCTGCGGTCAACTTTTACGATCCTGATGTGACACAGAAAGAAGTAGAATCATACTATGCGGAGAAAACGAAAAATAAAGGAGAACGCCCTGTATCCTACGGGTTAAATTCTAAAATAGTAAGAAAAGCAGACGGAAGTATAGATGAAGAAGTATACAGTGCAAATGGGTTATACGGCCCTGCCATTAAGAAGATCATTTATTGGCTGGAACAGGCAAAGACCGTAGCCGAAAACGAAAAACAAGCCAAAGCATTTGATTTGCTTATTGAATACTACCAGACAGGTGATCTTAAGAAATGGGACGAGTACAACATCGTATGGACAGAGACCAAGGATGGTGATCTGGATTATATTAATGGTTTTGTAGAAGTATACAATGATCCTCTGGGATATAGAGGCAGTTATGAAAACATCACCCAGATTACTGACTTTGAAGCTTCTAAGCAGATGCAGGTGCTATCAGAGAATGCACAATGGTTTGAAGATAATTCCACAATTATGGACGAACATAAGAAGGAGAATGTTGTAGGTGTGAGCTATAAAGTCGTAAATGTAGTAGGGGAGAGTGGTGATGCTTCACCTTCCACTCCAATCGGAGTAAACTTACCTAATTCAAGCTGGATACGTGCAGAGCATGGATCCAAGTCTGTAAGTCTCGGTAATATCATTTCAGCATATGAAAATGCAAGTGGGCCTGGATTGTTGAAAGAATTTGCCAACGACGAAGAAGAGATTGCCCTCAATGAAAAATACGGTGGACTGGCTGATAAATTGAGTACAGCTCTTCACGAAGTCATAGGTCATGCTTCAGGTGTCATAAATCCGGGTGTAGGAACAACCAAGGAAACACTCAAAAGCTATGCTTCAGCATTGGAAGAAGCTCGGGCGGATATAGTAGCATTGTATTTTATACGTGATCCAAAAATTGTGGAGCTTGGACTGATTCCTGAATTAGATGCCAGTAAAGCCGAATATGATGGATTCATCTCTAATGGATTAATGAAACAATTGAGACGAATTGAACTCGGTAAAGACATCGAAGAATCACATATGCGGAATCGTCAATTGATTTCCAAGTGGGCATACGAAATGGGTAAGGACGACAATGTCATAGAAATGGTTACTGGTGAAGGCAAGACGTACATCAATATCAATGATTACGATAAGTTGAGAGAGATTTTTGGAGTTCAGCTCAGAGAATTGCAACGCATTAAATCTGAAGGGGATTATGATGCCGGTAAACACCTGGTTGAGACTTATGGAGTGAAGGTTGATCCAGCACTCCACAAGGAAGTGCTAGATAGAGCTGCTAAGTTAAAATCACCTCCTTATTCAGGATTTGTAAATCCTAAATTGGTTCCTGTTAAAGATGCTAGCGGAAATATTACAGATGTGAAAATTGAATATCCTGATAGTTTCGAAGAGCAGATGATGGAGTATGCAGAAAAATACTCTACGTTATAAATGTATCACTGACAGGGCTCAAAGCCCTGTCAGTGATTGGTGCCTTTTATTGTAATTGGAAAGGTTGATATTGTTATTTAACTGGAATTCATTGATTTATGAAGATAATTTCATAAATTATCTTCATAAATCTGAAGGATGAATCTATGCCCCAAATGTCATCACCAGAATCCTCATTCATCTAATTTTTGCAATAATTGTGGAAATAAGCTTTCTGAGCATTTAGGAGTCGCCTCCGATGCATATGAGTCTGAATCAAAATCCAAAAGAGAGGCTGAACGAAGACAGCTTACGATTTTATTCTGTGATTTGGTAGGATCCACCCCTCTGTCTCAACAACTGGATCCTGAAGATTATAGGAATATGATTACCAATTATCATCAGGTTGCAGAGAAAGTGATTAGTAGTTTTGGTGGATATGTGGCTCAATATTTAGGGGATGGTTTATTGGTATATTTTGGTTATCCTGAAGGATTGGAGGATGCTCCCAAGTTGAGTATTCAGGCAGGTCTTGGGATATTGGATGCGATGAAGTTGAGTAATAAAGATTCTTCCTCTAAAGGATTTCCCCCTATTCAGATCCGTATTGGTATCCATAGTGGCTTAGTAGTGGTTGATGACCATCTTGCTCTTGGGGAAACCGTAAATATTGCTGCCAGGCTGGAAGGAGCTGCTCCTGTTAATGGATTGGTAATCAGTCCAAAAACTCTACAATTGACTCAAGGTTGGTTTAATGTTGAATCTATTGGGAATGTTGAATTAAAAGGAATTGCTGAACCTTTGGAAGTATTTCAGGTGCATTCTGAAACTGGCGCATTAACAAGATTGGATATTGCTAAAAAGAGGGGGCTTTCTCCTTTTGTAGGCAGGGAATCTGATTTGAAATTGTTGATGGAACAATGGAAGAATTCTAAGAATGGTAAAGGTCAAGTTGTTTTATTGCACGGTGAAGCTGGAATTGGGAAATCAAGATTGGTAGATACATTTGAAGCGAATGTGATGGATGATGCTAATAGTCAATTAATAATAGCACGATCATCTGCTTATCAACAGAATTCTGCTTTTTATCCTCTCATAGAATTACTCAAAAGTGAAGTTTTTAAAATCAGCAATAAATTAAATGAAAAAGAACAAAGTGAAAAAGTAATCTCACAGCTCAACAATCTATTTCCTGATGATATCAAGTTCATTTCTTTAATTCTCGAGTTCTTATCGATTGGTAATACAGAATATTCTCCATTAATGGTAGCCCCGGTTCTGAAACGTCAGATGTGGATGGATAGGATTACTCAACTTCTTATAAGAATAGGAAACTCAAATCCTGTATGTCTGATAATTGAAGATCTTCACTGGACTGATGCATCAACTATGGAGTGGCTTGGACAATGCGTGCAAGCAATTGACAATCAACAAGTATATATCATCACTACAACACGACCCATTGATGCCCCTGCATGGATTAAACTAAAAAATGTAACAGTTCAATATTTGGAAAGACTTTCTGTGGATGAAACTATGAAGATTTGCTATCACCAGACCAAAGGTAAAGACCTGCCTAAGGAAATTTTACATCAGATTACTATAAAAACAGAGGGAGTTCCACTTTTTGTGGAAGAATTAACAAAAATGGTTCTTGGATCTGAACTGCTTCTAGAAAAAGAAGATACCTATGAAGTTTTAGGTTCAATAAAAGATATTTCTATTCCATCCACATTGCAGGATTCTTTATTGGCTAGATTAGATAGGTTATCTAATGTTAAAGAAATTGTACAGATGGGTTCAGTGTTAGGCAGAGAATTTAGTTTTTCGATGATGGACTTGATGGTACCTGGTGAGAAGTCAGAAACACTCAGGGCATTAGATAAACTAGTCAATGAGGAAATTCTATATATCAAAGAATCAGGGAGTGATGCAGTCTTTCAATTTAAACATGCTCTAATTCAAGATGCCGCCTATTCCTCTCTTTTAAAGAGTAAGAGGCAGCAAATGCATCTTCAAATTGCTGAAACATTAGAATTAAGTTATGATTCATTGACTATGGAGCAGCCTCAACTTCTGGCATTTCATTACACAGAAGGCGGAAACTATGACAAAGCTGTACCATTGTGGTTGGCGGCAGGTCAAATATTCAGTCAGAGTAATGCTTCGCTTGAGGCTATATCAAATCTTGAAAACGGTCTTTCGCTGTTACATCATATTAATGAGAAAAAGCTTAGAAATGATTATGAACTCGACTTACTTTTAACACTGGGTGGGATGTATATCGTTTCCCATGGCTTCCCGCATCCTAAGGTTAAGGAAACTTTTAATAAAGCAAGAGAAGTAGCTCAGCGTACAGAGATTAGCCCCAAATTAGCTTTGATAATGCTCAATCTGTTATCATATTATATGAATACAGAAGATTATAAAGGGCATCATGCATTATCGAAACATATGGAAGAA
>JABDLO010000190.1 GCA_013002995.1 Saprospiraceae bacterium
GTATCTATCCATTGCCCGATGGCACTCGTTCCATCGTGAGCATGGCCGTTGGTACCCAAGCTGATATTGATAACAATAGGAGTGTTTTTGGCAGGATCAATTTTATCTGCTTCCTGGAGTATGTAATCAACTGCATGAATCAACCTGGTAGAATCGAAAAAATTCCGTCGACGATCAAGATCCTCCGTTGCCAAAGCCAGAGAAACACCAATCAACATAGACTTAGGTGCAACGCCATGTTTTCCAGCGGCAATACTCGCCACATGAGTCGCATGTGAAGAAAGGGCCATCTGTGATTGAGGCTCTAATGCTGTCGGGGCTATCTGTAAACCTTGTGACGCTGAAATGGCATCATCCATATGGTTTTTGATGATTTCAGCTCCATAATTAAATTGGGTTGGCCCTACCCTGGTATTGCCTCCCTGATCCCAGATTTTCAAGAATCTTGTCTTACCATTGTCATCAATAAATTCCGGATGTGCAAAATCAAATCCCTGAACATCAATGATTCCGACGATTACACCTTCACCATATTGATGAATATCTTCAAGAGGAACATTGCGGAGCTTAACCAGCCCTTTTGTAATCTCATCATCATTATTCTTTAAAACTTGTAGATTGATGGGAGGACTGAATGTGAGATTATCTCCTATCGAAACTTCTGTAACTTGTGGGAGGTCTTTTATCTCTTCGATTTTATTCAAAGGCACTTCTGCAATAACAATTTCATTAGACCTGGAGGAGCTGTACCTGACAATATCTTCTGGTAATTCAACCCTGGCGTCTGACAACCTCATTATAACTGTAGCCCTGATAGATTCAGGCTTTTTACTTACGTCTTCCCTGGTCAGAATTCCAGGATCTTTAGGAATATCGAGGGGGCCCCTCTGAGTAGGAATGTCTTCAAGCAGTTTTTCATCTTCTACAATCAATGAAGCACATCTTTCTGCCCGGACAGTATTTACCTTTTCACTGCCGTTTAAGATCATTCTCAACTTGGGGTGCAATTTCCGATTGACAAGAGCATCCTCAAAGTATTCCGGGTCTCTTACTTGCTTTTGATTTACTTCAGACATGAGATGTGGATTAATCCAATTTACAAACTCCTAACCCTTTAAATATAACTACATTTCAGGTGAAACGCAATGATTTTGAGTAGATGGGCACAATCAAATGAAAAGTGGATATTAGAACCAATAAATTGAATCAAAATATATTTAATCGAATTTAAATTGATTACTGTGAGGATTAAACCAGGTTACATTATTTAGTTCCGAATCCACTCCTCTGACGATTCAATTTTAAATATTTTTCATTTATCCAAAGTATAAGGCATCCCACTTACCAAAATAAACAACAGACTTAATTGATCAGAATTCATCATTTCAAGCACCTCACTCCATTGCCATTAAATTAAAATGGAAAAATCCAATGGCTACGATTATTACTGAGACTATTCCTATACAATAAAACAGCTTCCTCCATTTCGAATATTTAGATGATGTTAATACTTTGTATATAGCCAAAGGAGATAGTACTGAAAGGACACCTGCAATTGAATTGAACACAAGTGAGGATTTAATAGTAACAGGAATTCCATAATCCGCCAGTTGTCCTTCATACAACATAAAACATAACAGGATTACAAGGAAGGATATTATTAGGATAGAACCTGTAAAATATAGCCATTCATAAACCCAATCTCTTTCAGGATTTTCAAGGGGTTTCCTAACCTTTCTGATTATTGATTTAATAGGTCTTGCAATAAACATGATCAACAGAAAAATTAACGCCGGCATCAACAATATCTGAGACACTATGGTCCTTTTATACCAGGGAATTTTCTTGTAGGAACTTGTACCTGACATGACTTTCAGTGCTTTGCCATCTTTTTCAAAGGCTACTTTCCAGTCAGGATAATCTTTACTGATAAATAATCCATCACCTAGTTCTGAAAAATCACTTCCATTGATTGTTAAAACTTCATCAAGTTCCTTGACTTTCCACTCAGTTGAAAATACACCAAACAATAATCCGATCTTTTCAAAACTACTTCTAGGATAGTTCATTTGCTTAAAGTATCCATTATAAATTTCCAGATCATCACCCTTTCCAATATTGGTTACAGATCTTTCAGTACTCTTCTCCTGAAGGAGTGTATCTAAAACTGCATTCATAACCCGATATCTAAATGCATTGGCTCCTTCCCGGCTATTATGGGTGATAAAGATGCCTGTAGCCACTTCCGGAATTAATACAAGCAAACTAGCAAACCCCAACTGCCCACCCGTGTGTTCAAGAGACCGGTACCCTTTTTGCAATCCTTCGAAAAATGCATAACAAATTCCAAATTCTGTACCTCTTGCTCCATATTGTTGAGTTATAAGTAAATCAAATGATGATTCTGAAAGTATCGTGACACCATTAAACGATCCCTTATTCAGAAGCATTTTCATATAATTGGCCATGTCTGCTGCAGAAGTAACCAATCCATCAGCCGGAGTGACTTGAGAAAAATCTCTTTCATACCTTACCTGAGAATCTTTCCACAAATAGCTCTCGGCGATGTTGTTTTTAACATTCCCTGGTAAAGGTTGTGCAACACTTGAAAATGACATTTCAAGCGGATCAAGAATGTTTTCCTTTATATATTCTGAATAAGCTGTCCCAGATACCTGTTGAATGATTAAACCAGCCAGCGTGAAACCAAAATTTGAGTAACTATATACTTCACCGGGTGGAAAAACCTGAGCCGGCATAAGATTTCTTAAGACTTCTTCTATAGGTAAAACTTCGTTTATTGACAAAGCAGCATCATTGATATCCGTCATATCATACCCTGCTATATGGGTTAATAATTGGTGTATGGTAACCATTCCTTTAGGAAATAAATGGTCCATATTACCAGGTAGATATTGTCTGATGTCAGTGTGAAGATCAAGAACACCACGATCGACAAGTTGGAGAACGGCTATTGAAGTCAAAGTCTTGGTGATGGATGCTACTCTAAATCCAGTACGATCCCGATTTACTTTGATCTCATTTTCAATATCTGCTTTACCGTAACTCTTTATTATAGTCTGAGAATCATTAATAAATACCATTGACG
>JABDLO010000213.1 GCA_013002995.1 Saprospiraceae bacterium
AATCCTCCAAAAACCATGAGATACAAAGAGTATAATACGAATAGAGTTCTGGAAAAATGTATTACTCTCTTCTGTGATAAAGGTTTTAATGGCTGTTCGGTTAATGAAATTGTAGAAACTACAGGAGTCAATCGTTTTTCTCTTTATCATGAGTTTACTAATAAAGAAGGCATTCTATACCAGACCCTCAACTTGTACAAAGACAGGCATACCGATGACAAGTTTTCAATACTAAAATCTGATGGGGACCTCGTAACTGTACTGAAAACATTTTATTTGGCATTCTTGAAAGAGACCAATCCATTGCTCGGGTGTTATTTTATACACATAGGCACTGAACTGGCAGATAGTGATCCAAGAGTCAAGAAAAGTGTAGATGATTTTTTATCACATATCAACGATCTGTTTTACAACCTGCTGATTAGAAATAATTTTAATAAGGACGATGCAGGATTAAAGGCAAGACACTTACTCGGTCTCTATTGTACAACAATGAGTTTCCGCCTGATCCACACTCCTGAAGAGAGAGAAAATTACACATTAAATGGAATCAAATTAATACTATCATAATATGCCCAGAGTACTAAATGACACATACGAAGAATTGGTAGAAAAAGCCCAGGAGATTTTTTGGTTAAAAGGCTTCAAAGGAGTTTCTGTCAAAGGCCTTTCAGAGCACCTTGGAGTGAGCCAATCTGTTATCTACAATAAGTTTTCAAAGGATTTACTATTTCTGGATTCATTGAATTATTACACTTCCAATTATTCAGATCCTTTTTTAAAGCAACTGAGAGAAACCACAGATGGCCTGGATTCATTGAGAGAGTTTTTCTATGCTCTCATAGACGCATTATTGGATAAGACTTTCCCCAAAAGTTGCCTGATGGTTAATACAGTTGTCGAGTTGAGAAATGAGAACAAAGATGTAGTTAAGAAATATGATGATTATTTGAAGGTGTTGAAAGACAGTTATAAAGTAGTTTTGGAAAAGGCATATGCTCTAGGGCAAATAAAAGAAAGGCAAAAAATAGATGACTATGCTGAATATCTAATGGGTATCATTTTCAGCATGAGCATCCTTTACAAGATTAAGCCTATTAATGAATTAAGACAGTATATAGATGAGGAGCTTTCTTTTATTGTTTAATACAAATATCTGAATCTTCAATTGAGGAAATTTATTGACTGAATGCAATTATATTTCGGAATTAATATTCTCAAAGAAGTGGTTGAATCAATGATCCACTCTTTCACAGATTATATTTCGAATATGGAAAACTTGCGATTCCATGACATTGATTCTCCTGGTTCAACTTTTATTTTAATAAAAAGCTCAGGGCTGATGGCTCCTTTCCATCCCCATAGATTCACTTTTGAAGTTAAGAAGGATCCTTTTTCTGTAATCCCTATCCCTGTTTTTAAATTGAGTAATTTCCATTCCGCATCAACAAGATCTTCACCATTCAGAAAACTGTAGAAGAAAGGTGAATCAGGTTTATCAAATAATTTGATCTCATTATCATTAATCTCAATAACATCTTTTGGATTCAAAGCCTCACCTTTAATTCCGGGTTGTAAAGGAAATGGAAATTTCAATATATAATCTCTTCCAATTTCCTCCTCTCCGATCATTATAAAATTGTGATTGTACTCATCTGTTTCAATAATCTTCGATCCAGTATTATCCAATTTATAATGGACCTCCCATCCATTTTCCGTGAGGATTAATTCTTTTTCATATTTATACCCATATCCATTGATAATCGGAGACATAGCATCAATAATCAGATGAGTATCTGACTTCTGAACCTGAAATTCCAGAGGCTTGATTTCATATGGATGGTGGAAAGCATATACCTCTCCATCTTTCTTAAGCAATCCAATTCCTATTTTATGAAACCAATCCCCTACTCCACAATCATGAAAGCCAACGGCTCTTTCGATCCCAAATTCATTATAAAATCCACGACCAACATATTCATCCGGTTTTGGATCATCCTTCTCATAACCGGCCAGGCTGATGCCTTTGTATTTCACATCAATGATCTTTCCTGTCCAGTCGAAGCGTGGATGATTGTATCCTTTAATTGGTAAATCCAGAAGGACTTCTAAACTGTTAAAATTTAATAGGTGCGTCATATATGCATTACACTATTTTAATAATCAGGGTAAAACACTTAGAGAAGCAATAATCTAACTTTGTATTCTCGTAAGCTCATCATTAATATCATTTAATAATTTTTCTACTATAAGGATACCTATCACCTCAAGTAATATTTCTCCAGCCGCATAAATAATGCACCAATTGATCTTGCTATCCTGTAATATTTTTTAAAGGATAAGACGGAAGAATCAAAACATGGATAAAAGATAGGGACTTTGAGGGAGATATTATCTTACTCCTTAGATTAAGGAGAACATTTTCTTTTTAACAATAAACCTATCAATTGATGCAAGATCTTCAGCATTAGTAAGATACGGAAAATTGATCAGTGGTTTATTACTAAGAGTTTTAGTATTTAAATTATAAGTGGTATAGTGATGAGTAATTATTACATGATTTTAGAACTCTCTTTTCAATGGTAAAAAAAGATTTATTTATTATTAATTTTCGTCAAACAAAACTGGAATGGAGCACTCAACCACAGCATTACAATCAGAAATCATTGAATTCCTCCAAGATCTAATCCGCATTAAAAGCTATTCAGGTGAAGAAGAGCAGATCATCAGATTCATTGAAAGAAAGATGAACGAATTAGGATTCGATGAAGTAAAGATTGATGCAATGGGCAATCTGCTCGGTCGTGTAGGAAATGGTAAGAAAATAATCATGCTCGACTCTCATGTTGACACCGTCCATGTCAATGATGCTGAAGAGTGGGTACATCCTCCTTTTGATGCTGTAATTGAAAATGGGTATATAAATGGCCGAGGTTCTGTGGACATGAAATCTTCTGTTGCTGCTTCCATTTATGCAGCAATTCTTGCTAAAAGGAATGGTCGTATTGAAGGAAAGACGGTCTATGTATCCTGTACCGTACAAGAAGAAGATTGTGATGGTGAAAACCTAAAACACTTATTCGCAGAGTTTGGACTGAAGCCGGATTATGTGATCATCTGTGAGCCATCTAATAACAACATTGCCATCGGACATAGAGGGAAAGCCCAGGTAGCCATTAAAACAAATGGTGTCGCTGCACATGGAGCTGTACCTGAATTGGGTGTAAATGCTGTTTATGAAATGGCTGAAATCATAGCAAGAGTTGAAAGATTAAATGATTCACTTTCATCAAAGCATGGTCCAAAAGGGAACGTTGTTTTGTCTAAAATTTCAAGTATCAGTGACTCACTAAATGCGGTACCATCTGTATGTGAGATATACCTGGATCGAAGAACGGTATTAGAAGAAAGCAAAGCAGATGTAATAAAAGAGATGGATGATCTGGTTAAAGGGAAAAATGCCTCCTGGCAAATTGGCACCCTGGAACGGACGAGTTGGACAGGGTTAAAGATCTCTTACGAACCCTTTCATACTGCATGGAAATTGGATGCAGAACATGAGTTGTACCAGGCAGCTGTAAAAGCATACACCAACCATTTTAAAACCAAACCATCTAAATTTGAATATTGGGAGTTTAGTACAAATGCTGTTACTCCTGTTGTAATGGGGATTCCAACTATTGGATTTGGGCCCGGGGATTATAAATTGGCCCACATGCGGGATGAACGATGCAAGGTGGATGACGTTCTGGATGCCTGCAATTATTATGTTGAACTCATTTCTACTTTATAGTACAGCTATGATATTAAATAGGTGATTCAGGTTCTTCAGAGCAAGAAAATCTATTCATCGAAACCAATTCATTTATTATTAGAGCTATAGGATTTCAAATAATCGGCAATTTCAGGATGATCATAATTTATGGCATAATCCATTGCTGTTTTATTCTCTATAGAAACTTTATCGATATCTGCACCAGCATTTAGAAGATACTCCACCATATCCAGATGTCCATATTTAACAGCATACATCAAGGGGGTCTTATCAAAGCATGCCAACTCTAAATCAGCACCTGCTTCAACCAGGTATTTTACTGTTGACATTGAGTTATTTTCAATACTTAATGATAAGTAACTGATAGGTCGAGCATTTTCTATTTCAATACAAATGTCAATATTTTCAGTATTGATCAGAAGATCCAGATCATTTTCATTTCCGTTTATAATTGCAGAAAAGCCTTCCTCGGTTAGCAGCTGTGTATTAAAATCAATTTGTTTTCCATCCAGGTAGTCCTGGATAAGGTTTCTAAGTCTAATCGAACGTTCTTGCAAGTAAAGACTTTGATTGTGCTTTACCTGTAAAATACCTTTCATCATGGAAACCCGATTTGCAAAGTGTTTCACTGCATCTTCGTCTTTATCTTTCTGGAAAAATGAAAGGTCCAAATTATCCAAAGGTGCACTCCAGGAATCCTTGAAAATAAAACTCTCAACGAGTGAATTGATGTCCAGGTTGGTAATGAAAGCTAAATCTTTTAATTGATTGATGGTGGCATTATTGTTCTTATGGGAGGTGGAGATTTTATTGCTTTCATTATAATATTCCAGGAGGGCAAAACGCAAAACATCAGATCTGACAAAATTGATCTTCCCTGATGATTTCATGTCATCAAATACGATGCTATTTCCATCAAATCCCTGAGTCAATTGTGCAATTCCAATGTCTTTGATAAAGTCGATCGAATAAATATTTATAGAATTATCATTGAAAGGTTGTAAGATGGAAGTATAAGCATCAAATCTTGCCGTGTCAGTTTTTAACAATGAATTCAATTCAATAATATCTTCATCTATATTGGCAACTATACCGTTCAGGTATGCTTGTTCGGTTTTATTCTTTTTCTTGTTCTCATTCCAGGTATTCACTTGTAGTGCAATCAAGATCCCGATAACAACGAGAATGATTTCTCCGATGGCATAAAGAAAATAACTTGAAAGCTTACTTCCTGACAGTAATTTTTTTCTTATGTGACGAAAGAATTTGAGCATGGAGAAAGATAAGAAGAAATTCCTTGAAGGCTAATGTTACATCAATGACCAAAATCCCAACTAATCATTATTTCATTTGATTTGTTGGTTAGATATTTTTGTTGTACTGCATAGCAAATATCTGCAATTCATTCAATATTAAATACTTATACATATAGACCCACCTTGCATTGGAAAGTAAAAACCATTAACTTTAAGACATCCCACCAATTTATTTCTTCACCAAAAAACCCCAAATCATGAAAAAAATCACAAGTTTTTTATGCTTTATTCTTATGCTTTGTGTTCTATCTTGCACGGATGACATCAATGAAACTACAAATGAACCTGATACTCCTGAATTAACTCAAGAATCACCATCTGAGTCAAGAGTCCTCGAGGTTACAAGCCGCAAGAAAAAGAATAGTTGTACTGAATACAATTGGGAGTATGAATGTATAGGTCCTATGTTTTCAGGATCAGGAACATTTACCAATTGTATCAATGTATTCAGAGGCAATGATCGCATTATCGGCACCAATGTCACTACTACCATTGATTGCCTTACGGGAAATAACCCTAACCTTTTAAGCAGTTTTGGCAATGGAAATTGTGGAGGATTTGTAGAATTATACTATCGACATGCAAAGTTTAAATACAGAGTGGAATTGACCGGAGGATCATGGATTGGTGATTGTTCCCCTGGTCCGGGTGATTCAACTTATCTTGAATTCAGCTTGATGGACATAGGGCCTGATGGAAGGCATGATAAAGATTGTCTGACATCATCGGAAGGCATTGGACTTCACAAAATGACCATCTGGAAC
>JABDLO010000221.1 GCA_013002995.1 Saprospiraceae bacterium
GCATTGTGGGTGACAATGATGAATGTCTGGTTGAAGTCTTTTCTTAATGACACAAATAGCTTGTGCATCTCATCAGAAGTCTCATTGTCGAGGTTTCCAGTAGGTTCATCTGCAAATACGATGGCTGGACCATTAATAAGTGACCTTGCAACTGCAACTCGTTGTTGTTCGCCGCCTGATAATTGAGAAGGCTTATGTTCCATCCGGTCTCCTAATCCCAGGTAGTTCAATAATTCTTTTGCCCTTTTTTCAGCTTCTTTCTTATCTGAGCCTTTGATGTATGCCGGAATACATACATTTTCCATGGCATTAAATTCGGCTAATAAATGATGGAATTGGAATACGAAGCCAATTTTTTCATTTCTAAAACTGGCGAGCTGCTTTGCGGACATTGAGTTCAAGGATTGGCCTTCGATGAAAACTTCTCCTGCATCCGGATTGTCAAGGCTTCCAAGAATGTGTAACAGGGTACTCTTTCCAGTACCAGATTTCCCCACAATACTGACAATTTCTCCTCGTTCTACCTCGATATCAACATTTTTTAAGACTTGCAAGTCCCCATAACTCTTACATATACCATTTGCCTTGAGCATCTAAAAAGCGATTGTTGAAGGAAAGACGAATTTATCAATTTATAATATAAAGTGTCGCCTGAGGTAAATATTTATGAAAGAATTCTCCGATGGAGATGGATTGTTTGATTATATTGGAAGCTAATTAGGTGATAATCATAGGAATATGAATCTCTAATATATTACACTAACTAAAATCTTGTTACATGAAATACTTTTTACTTACGTGTCTTTCAGTATTTATCCTAGCCTCTTGTTCTACAGATAAGGAGCCATTTATCTACGAGAATAAATATGAAAAATTATCACCGGAAGAATATTTAAAGACTTATACGACTCCTGAGATCATGTTTCATTATATGGAAGTGAATGAGAATTCAAAAACCGCTGATGGTCTTCTCATCGATAATAAGGGTAGGGTATTTCAATATTCCAATCAATCTATTGATATAGAACCAGAAAGCCTTGTTGCATCTATCAGTACTCTGGTGAGATTGCTAACACATTCTGTTAAAACTGATAAAACTGTTGATGTAGCACAACTTGTTGAAAATTATAAGATGACCAGAAAAGTTGATGTTAATCTATTAGACACAAGTGTAAGTACACAAGACAAGGACTTTTACTTCAGTGGTTATGATGTAGCTTATGATGCTGAAGGTAACGAAACTTGTAGTGCGGTGGGTGTGAGCAGCAATGTGTATGTTCAGAAAATATTCAAATCAACGAATTTCATTAATAAATCTTCCTACGCAAGTAAGATTGTTAAATGGATGGCCACGATGCTTGATAAATCGGATGCGTAATAAAAAATAAATTTTTGCCAAGGGATGATGCAATGCACCATCCCTTTTTATTTTTGCAGTATAAAAGAAAGGAAGTCAGGTTTGAGGAGAAAGTTGAAAGTTCTACAATTGTGTAAAAAATTTCCCTTCCCACTCAGGGATGGAGAATCGATAGCCATACATAATTTAAGCACAGCATTGGTAGGCGAGGGTTGTGAGGTGAGTCTTCTGGCAATGAATACAACCAAGCATTTTGTTGATCTGAGTAAGATCAATGACCAGTGCAATCATTATCATGAAATTCATACAATAGATGTAGACAACAGGATTAAAGTACTTGATGCTTTTTTAAATCTGTTTACTTCAGAATCCTACCATGTAAGTAGATTTGTGTCATCGGAATATCAGAAAAAGCTTTCAGAATTATTATTACAGAACCGATATGATATAATTCAATTGGAAACCATGTACTTGACTCCTTATGTCAAGACTATAAGGGACTTAAGTAATGCCAAAATCGTATTAAGATCACACAATATCGAGCATGAGATATGGGATCGCATCACAAATAATACAGGCTCAATTCTAAAAAAGCAATATCTGAATTACCTTACTGGAAAGCTGCAGAAATATGAACTTAAAAATTTGAACTCTTATGATTCTATCATTACAGTAAGCAGTCGAGACCTTGAGATCTTTAAAAACTTAGGTTTTAAGAAACCGGGAATTTCAATACCTATTGGTCTTCGACTTGATGAATATCCTTTTAACAAAGGTGATTTGGATGATTCAGGAGTCAGGAAGGTGTGTTTTATCGGAGCGATGGATTGGATCCCTAACCGTGAGGGACTTTTGTGGTTTTTAAAGGATGTGTGGTCTGATCTAATTGGTATTTTTCCTTTCCTTGAATTAAATATTGCAGGTAGAAATACAGATAAAGACCTAATGAATATTGATATTCCTAATTGTATCCACCATGGCGAAGTTGAATCTGCAATTTCATTTATATCATCGCACCATATCATGATAGTGCCTTTATTGTCGGGAAGTGGAACTCGTGTTAAAATCCTGGAGAGTCTTGCTTTGGGAGTACCGGTTATTTCAACTTCAATTGGATATGAAGGGATTGCTTTAAATGATAGAAAAGAGGTGTTAAAAGCTGATACGAAGGAAGAGTTTATCAATGCTTTCAAGGAAATAATCGATCATGAAGTTTCAAGAAATGAAGTAGTTGAAAATGGTCGCCAACATGTGAATACTTATTACAACCAT
Source organism: Saprospiraceae bacterium (assembly GCA_013002995.1). Lineage (GTDB taxonomy): Bacteria > Bacteroidota > Bacteroidia > Chitinophagales > Saprospiraceae > JABDLO01. Next base: position 2,630 of record JABDLO010000221.1, read on the forward strand.
GTATTAAGTGGGAAGAAATTAAAACAACACTATGAGGAGATATTATCAATAACTCAATCGTGATATCAAATTTTATGAAATTACAACAACTAAGTAGATCAATTATAGTTCTAAATAGTGATATATAAGAAGATGGGCTTAAATTTGTGTTCAATCAGGAAAATCTATTTTGCTGGTTAATTAATAAATAACTATGGAAATATTGGAAACAACGATCGCATTAAATACAATCGAGGAAGCAATAGAAGAAATTAAAGCAGGGAAAGTAGTTATAGTTGTCGACGATGAGGATCGGGAAAATGAAGGTGATTTTATTTGTGCTGCGGAAGTCATCACTCCTGAGGTAATCAACTTCATGGCAAAGTTTGGAAGAGGACTTATATGTACACCAATTGAGGAAGAAAGAGCAAAAGAGTTAAACCTTGATATGATGGTGAGAGAGAATACTGCGATGCATGAAACTGCTTTCACAGTATCCATTGATTTAAAAGTAAGAGGATGTACGACAGGAATATCTGCCTATGATCGGGCAACCGGTATTAAAGCCATAACGGATCCTTCCATTGATTCTGAAGACTATGCCAGACCAGGTCATATATTCCCATTGGTTGCTAAGAAAGGAGGAGTATTAAGACGTACCGGTCATACTGAAGCAGCAATTGATCTTGCTAAAAAAGCAGGCTTTTATCCAGCAGGGGTTCTTGTTGAAATCCTGAATGAAGATGGTAGTATGGCCAGGTTACCTCAGCTGGTGGAGATTGCTAACAAGCATGATCTCAAAATCATTTCTATAAAGGATTTAGTTGCATATCGAATGCAGACAGAGAGAATCGTGAAAAGAGAAATGGAAACCACGATTGATACCAAACATGGAAGATTTAACGCTATTGTTTATCAACAGATAACAACAGGAGATATCCACCTGGCATTAACAAAAGGTGATGATTTTCATAATAATGTCGTTCCGGTAAGAGTACATAGTAACAGTGAAACTGGTGATATACTAGGGCTTCTTTTCGATGACTATGATAAGAAAATAAGCAAATCACTTGACATTATTACTGAGGCGGGGAATGGCGTCTTCCTATACATGCGCCATGGTGAAAAAGTGAACTCCATCATTCAGAAATTGAAGATGGTTGATGAGGATCAGACCAATAATCCTCTTCCATCAGAAGAACAACGGGACTTTGGAATAGGAGCTCAGATATTAAGAGATCTTGGTGTCGAAAAGCTTAAGGTTATTTCCAATACCAGTAAGAAAAGAATAGGTATCACAGGATATGGCCTTGAGATTGTAGATTATATCTCATTGTAATAACCTCAATGCACTTGATTGATTATCTTGGTCAGTCATGAAGGATGTGTTAAAGGTTACCAACCTTTCAATAAGTATAAATCATATTTCAAGTTCTCTTGAATTGGTCAAGGGGGTTTCATTTAGTCTGAAACAAGGTAGTATCCTTGGGGTAGTAGGGGAGTCCGGATCAGGAAAATCGCTTACAGCTCTTGCTCTAATGAATCTTCTGGACAAAAATGTTATGAGCGTTTCAGGAAAAGTGGATCTTAAGGCAGGTGATTTATCAGTAGATTTATTATCTACTCATTCCGGAGAATTAGCTAAGTTGAGAGGAAGTGAAATAGCAATGGTTTTCCAGGAACCATTGTCAAGTATAAATCCCAATAAGAAGTGTGGTAAACAACTAATAGAAATTATTCAGATTCATCGCACTAAAATAAAAAGCAAAGCAGAGGCTGAAGCTCTTAGGTTATTGGTTGATGTAGGTCTGGGAGAGCCCTCCAGGATAATGAATTCTTATCCTCATCAATTATCAGGAGGACAATTGCAAAGGGTCATCATAGCCATGGCCATTTGTGG
>JABDLO010000230.1 GCA_013002995.1 Saprospiraceae bacterium
CCTTAAGTGTAAGTTATATAGAGCTAATTCCTGTACTGATCCAAGGCATCCAGGAACAACAACTGATGATCGAAGACCTGAAAAAACACAATCAGGAGTTGGAAGAAAGACTCAGAAAGCTGGAAAAAAGGAATATGTAAGATGGGTTTATGTATTGAAGTCTATCATCACATTTATTCTTGATCCAACTGCAATTAGGTGATTTAGTAGGATTCTTGTCCAATGAGAAGGAGTTATTGGGCGACCTCGCTGAGGTCGATATGTCTCTTTTCTTTTTGATTAACATAAGGAAACCCCGCTGGGGTTCTATTCTTTTAGCCATGACCTCAGAGAGGTCATCGTATGTTAAAATCACTGTAGCATTTATAAAATGACCACAGAGTGGTCACCCATTAATGTCAAAGGTTGAGTTCCAAATCCATCATTATTGTATGCTACCCATCAGGCCCTGATTGTGATGTTATTTAAGTCCATTCAAGTACAACAACAGATGAAAGATGAATTGAAAAAAACAAAATCAAGAGCTGGAAGCAAGACTAAAAAGTTGGAGGAAATGGTAAATAGAAATTATCAAATGGAAAGTCATACGTTAAAATCTAAAATCTAAAATCTAAAATCTAAAATCTAAAATCCTCACACCCTCGACTTAATCAGCCTCAACTCGATCCGCCGATTCTTCAGCCTGCCTTCCTCCGTATCATTAGGAGCAATGGGATTTTTTTCACCCTGCCCGAAGTATTGAATGCGATCCGGGGCAATGCCTTTCGAGATCAGGTACTTCGCTACGGATTCAGCTCGTTTCATGGAGATCCTTTCATTTGCAGAAGCACTACCCGAACTGTCAGTAAAACCCTCAAGGATAATGGTATGATCAGGTTGATCGCTGAGAAAATCTATAAAAGCGTCCAATTCTTCTTTTGCCTCTGAAGGAAGTGTAGCTGAACCGGATCGAAACGGCATCCGCTTGAAAGTGTGTGGATCACCATTTAACAGAAGGGTGCGGATCCTTTTGCTTAAAGCAACCGTTTCTGTAAAGACCAGTCTCTCAAGACATATCATGTGTTTATTTACCTTGCCTCCGGTTGCGGATGTGAACCCCCAATATACCTTGGAGTCTCCTCCAAATATATCATTCACAATATCCACGCTCTGATTGATCCTTAATTGTCCGTCGAAGTAAAATTGAAGATTCTGAGCTGATGGATCCCAGTCGATTTTTACCCGGTGGGTTTTACAGTCTTCAACATTGGATACTCCCTCTTTTAGCCGCTTAGGCCTGGTCAATCCATACTCATGACTCGGATAACCATGAGTCATAATGGCGACATGGTCATAGGAAGGGTCTTCAAGGTGGTAGTTTTGATAAGTATCCATTTCTACACCCAGAGAAGGGAATAACCTGCCAAATCCTATACCCTCACCCGCGAATCCTGTAGTCAGATATGGGTGAAAAACAAACACAATACCATCTGCTCCATCTTCATCATAACACCCAAATGATACATCCATCTCCATAATAAATGGGTCATTCAGGTCAATCATTTCTTTATACCATACCGCTCCTCCGGACCATAAGATGGCTTCTGTCAACCTGAAACAACGGTCACTCGTGGGAATGGCGTCACCGGAAGTAACAAAATCAGTTTTATCGAATACAATATTCTGACTGCTGATCTCCGTACTCAAGACTGAAATCAATATTAGGAATGTAAATAGTATTCTGATCAAAGGCTGAATCATTGTATTGTTTCAATATCCTGATTTATTGTTGAATTATATGAACCGAATCGATAAATCCTTATGATTTTATGACGAGAAACCGTGATTGGGAATCATCAACCCCCATGAGGGAGGTCATATGGACTCAAAGGTTGTGATTTTATCTTACCTCCCAATTTTCTAAAACGGAAAACATTCTTACTCACAAAAATTTATTTCACACATGCAATACACCAACATCCAACGCAATTTATTGGTGGCTCTGAGGTGGCTGATAGGCTGGCATTTTTTATACGAGGGAATCGTAAAGTTATGGAACCCCAACTGGTCAGCCGGTGGCTTTCTCAATGATTCAGCAGGACTGTTCAAAGGCCTGTTTTACTGGATGGCCAATAGCCCTACCATCCTGGATATCGTCAATTTTCTGAATGTATGGGGATTGATATTAATTGGACTAGGGTTGATTCTGGGCATTTTTACAAGGTGGGCATTGATAGGAGGAATTATTTTATTGGCATTTTATTACCTCTCTCATCCTGCATTGATCGGTGTTAAGTATGCTCTACCCAGTGAGGGCAGTTACTTATTTGTCAATAAAAATTTGATAGAAATGATAGCCCTTGCTGTCTTATTGGTATTTCCTACCAGTCACGTAGTAGGTCTGGATCGATACATATTTAAAAAAGCATAAATCTCTTATAAGATGGAAAATAAAGACAACAGAAATGATATAAAACGCAGAGACCTGATGAAAGGTCTTGCTGCTGTTCCTCTATTGGGATTATTCTCGGCTGGAGCTGCTGCTAAGTATATGTACGATCAGGATATTAAGAAAAGCATTCTGAAGGAACTGGATATTGAAACTGCTGTTCCTCCACCTACGGGTTCAATGTCCGGAGATCCGATCAGGATCGGAGTGATCGGATATGGGATCAGAGGAGAGCAACTGGTCAGGGCATTGGGTTATGCAACACCCCAATGGAAGGACTTTATGAAAGAAAGAGCTCTTGCTAATTCAAAAGACACTCGTTTAAGAGACTTCCTGGAACAGGAAAACCTAAACATTAAAATAACTGCTGTCTGTGATGCATTTTCCAGGAGGAGAGAATGGGCCGCCGAGGCAGGAACTGAAGATGGCAATAAACCAAAGATCTATCAGGATTATAAAAGATTATTAGAAGATCCTAATGTAGATGCTGTGGTAATATCCACTCCGGATCACTGGCATGCACCCATGTCTATAGACGCCATCAATGCCGGAAAGCATGTCTATGTTGAAAAATGTATGACCCATAAGGTCAAGGAGACCTATGACTTGTATGATGCCGTGAAAAATAATGACATCGTCTTCCAATTGGGTCATCAACACAGACAGACTCAAAGTTTCCTTACAGCCCAGGAGATTATAAGGAAAAATGTATTGGGTCACATC
>JABDLO010000239.1 GCA_013002995.1 Saprospiraceae bacterium
AGCATAGTGACCGGGATATTTCTTGAATGAAACATTTCTGCCATTTCGATTCCGATCAACCCTCCTCCTACAATTACAGCCCTATCCAGGTCTTTGCTATATGATTCCATGGCCTCCATATCCTGAAGGTGATAGAGCCCATTGACTCCTTTTAGATCTTGTCCGGGCCAGCCAAATTTATTGGACCTTGAGCCAGTAGCGATGATTAATTTATCATATGAAAGTTTACCGCCTTCTTTTAAGCTTAAAGTTTTATTGGAAGGGTCAACAGTATTGACATGATCATAGTTTAGCTCAATTCGGTTTTTATCCCAGAACCAGTCTTCATAAGGTTTAATGTCCTCAAACCTCATGTGACCCATGTATACATACATCAAGGCAGTCCTCGAGAAAAAATGTTCACTTTCGGAAGAAATGACTTTGATATTATGATCACTCAGTTTTCTAATCCATTTTGCTGCTGTTATCCCGCTGATTCCATTTCCTATTATTACTACATCCATTGACCGATGATATTTGCTACTAAGAACGTAAAAATAAATAGAAGGAACAGGTGCACCACATCATGATTTATGTCATGGCTAAGACTGAGCCTTTAAGTTGTTGGTAGATAATCTGGGCCTCTTTAGCATAAAGAAACCAGTTAAAACATAGATCTGATTTATATTATTGTGTCCAAAGTGACATTTGTTAAATGATTTTTAACAATGATGTACAAGCATATGTGACAATATTATCATACATTTACATTGAAAACCTGGATATTTTATATGAAGATACTGTTACTTAACCTTTTAACTATTATATCAACATTTGCGGGAGCAGCTCAGCTGAGCTTCAGCCCGGAGTCTATTGATATTGTAGGAAAGCCAAGTGACGATATCATCATCGTTCCTTCAGCATTAACCAATAGTGGAACTGAAGATGTGGTTTTTTACTGGAAAGTAGAAAAAGATGCTGCATTTCCTTCAGAATGGCAGACACAGATTTGTGATTTCAGATTGTGTTATGGTGAAGATGTTGATTTCAGTAGTCCTGAATTACCTAATACTATTAAGGCTGGTGAGACCATGGATATGAAAGTCTACCTATTACCTAATGGTACTGAAGGAGAATCTTCTCTTGATTTAACATTGTATTCAGATACTGAATTCAAAGATGAATTGATCACTTTGAAGACAGCTTCAATGTCAATTTCAAATACTACTTCAATTTTCAGCCAGGAGGAAAAAGAATTAATTGTCTATCCTAATCCTACTTCTGATTACTTCCAGGTGGGTAATGATACCAAAGTAAAGAAAATAGTAGTTTATAATATCGTAGGTAAAGAGATTAAAAGATTCAATCACATTCCGGGTAGGCAACACAGTGTTGAATCACTTCGCAATGGCCTATACCTCATAAGGCTTTTTGATGGCAACGGTGAAATAATTAAAGCTTTACGATTGAGTAAACGTTGATCCTGATTTAAGCTGGATATTCTACATAATTCCTTGGGGTCTCCCATAATTTCACCCCAATTTCAAACTTCTCCTCAATATGTGATCGCAATATGTTATAAATAACATATGCAATATGTTCTGCTGAAGGAATTAAATCCTTAAACTCTTCACATTCAATATTAAGGTTTTTGTGATCAAACCGGTCTTCGACCTCTCTCTTAATGATGTCGCGTAAAACCCCTAAATCATAAAGGTATCCAGTATCAGGATTTACTTCTCCGGTCAACCTGACTTCCAATTCGTAATTGTGTCCATGGTAATGTGGATTATTACATAAACCAAATACTTCCTTATTCTTTTCATCTGACCAGGTAGGATTGTGCAAGCGATGGGCTGCATTAAAATGAGCTTTTCTGAATACTGATATTCTCATAATGTTATTGTAGTAAATTGTAGCAAGTATAACACTTTCGTGAATGTAAAGTTTTATTGAGCAGAGATCGGCTGGAGAAATAAATTATACATTACAGACATATTCAGTAGATTCCCATATCTTAGAGCTTATTATTTAATCGTATAAGACTTAATGAAGGCCATTTACGATATTGAGATAAAAGGAATTGATGGGAGTCGGATTGACTTGCATCAATATGAAGGTAAAAAAATATTGATAGTTAACGTTGCTTCTGAGTGCGGCTATACACCGCAGTATACTCAAATGCAAGAATTATATGACAACTACCAAGACAGCTTGGTAGTTATCGGAGTACCATGTGATGATTTTGGTGGACAAGAACCTGGAAGTCATGAAGAAATATTAAAATTCTGTAAATCAAAATACAGTGTTACATTTCCGATGACAGAAAAAGTAGGTATCATACATCATACTCACCCCTTGTTCCAGTTTCTATCCCAAAAGTCCCTAAATGGACGGCTGGAAACAGATGTTACATGGAATTTTCATAAGTTTATCATTGATGAACAAGGACATCTTCTTGCTCATTTTCCTTCATCCATTTCTCCTTTAAGTGATGACATCATCAGTCTTATAGCTACTGATCACGGTGGATGAACAATCAACTACTGCCTCAGGATCTTAACATTTATCTAAAACTTGCATCTCTGGCTCAGCAAGGCAGGATTCCCCATGCCATGATATGTCATGGAAGACAGGGTTCTTCTAAACTTGCTCTGGCTTTAAAGTTTTCTCAATATATCGTATGTGAGAATAAGCAAGGTAATGAGATCTGCGGCTCTTGCCCGGCTTGTATCAAGTCCACCAAGATGATTCATCCTGATATTCACTATGTCTTTCCGGTGATCAAGAAGGAGGGTAAAAAGAGGATGGATACGGTCTCTAATGATTTCCTTCCTCAATGGAGGGCCAGTGTATTGAGTAATCCATATATTTCTATTAGAGACTGGATGAAAGAGCTGGGTGCAGATAATAACCAGCCCAATATCAATACCAAGGAATGTAATGAAATTATCCAGAAGCTAAGCCTTCAATCGTATGAAAGCCCTTATAAGATCCTGATCATTTGGTTGCCGGAGTATTTAGGGAAGGAAGGGAACAGGCTACTTAAGATAATTGAAGAACCGACTGATAATACATATATCATATTAATTGCGGAAGATCTTACTCGTATCCTGGGGACCATCTTGTCAAGAACACAATTGATTTCTGTGCCTCCAGTGAGAGATGGAGAGATGCTTCAGGTGCTTCAAGATGATTATCACCTTGAAGCAACAAGGGCCAGTCAGATAGTTTCTCTGGCAGATGGTGATATGGGAGCGGCAATCAGAATGATTAGAACAACTTCCCAGGATTATTCTCAGCTGCTCTTTCAATGGATTAGAAGATCTTATAAGTCAAAGCCCGAAGATCTGACATCATTGATCAATACCATTGCTAATCTGGGAAGAGAAGAACAGAAGAATTTTTTACAATACGGGCTCAGTTTTTTCAGAGAATATTTATTTCTTATTCAGACTCGTAAAAGAGGTCCAAGACTTACTAATGAAGAATATGACATTGCATTAAAAATGCAATCAATAGTAGATATGGAAAAGTGTTATCATATCGTTGAATTGCTGGATGAAAATATCCGCAACATCAGTAGAAATGCCCACCCAAAAATTACATTTATGGCGATGAGTATGCAGATGGGGGCATTGTTAAAAGGAGAAGATTTATCGCCTGTTAATATATAATATAGAGTTATGGGATGTAGTAGTTGTAATTATAGTAGCAAAGGTGTACCGCAAGGATGTGGAGATAAAGGCCATTGTACTTCAGGAAGTTGTAATAAAATGAATTCATACGATTGGTTGTCTACCATGGACATAGTAGACCCCAATGCCTTGCAAATGGTTGAGGTGGGTTTCAAAAAAGGAGCTCGTAAGGATTACTTTCATAATCCTGATTATACAAGAGCTATAACAGGAGATATGGTGGTTGTAGAAACAGGAAGTGGGTATGATGTAGGAAGGGTATCTCTCTCAGGAGACCTTGTTGGCATACAATTGAAAAAGAAAAAGATCGATGAATCACGGGTTGTTCATAAAGTAATCAGAAAAGCCAATTTCAGGGACCTGGAGAAATTAAAAGAATCTCGCAAAAAGGAAAAAGCAGCACTTGTAAAATCACGGGTGATAGCCAGGACTTTAGGACTTGAGATGAAGCTAGGTGATGTAGAGTACCAGGGAGATGGAAGGAAGGCCACATTTTATTATACCGCTGAAGGAAGGGTAGATTTCAGAGAATTAGTCAAGCAGTATGCAAGAGAATTTAAGGTTAAAATAGAAATGCGCCAGATTGGTGCGCGTCAGGAATCAGCAAGGATTGGAGGATTGGGAGCATGTGGAAGAGAGTTGTGTTGCTCAACCTGGTTATCAGATTTTAAATCAGTAACAACGTCAGCAGCGAGGTATCAAAATATTGCAATCAACCAGACCAAATTGTCAGGTCAGTGTGGAAGACTAAAGTGTTGCCTTAATTATGAGTTGGACACCTACATTGATGCCCTTGAAGATTTTCCTAAGCACGCAGATAAGATCCATACTAAGAAAGGAACTGCCTCATTGATTAAAACAGATATCTTCAAAGGGTTGTTATATTATTCATATGATGATCCAATGATAAGAGGTGCAATAGTAAATCTGGACAAGGAAGTAGTGAAGCAGATTATAGATATGAATAAGCGTGGAGAAAAACCTGAAGATTTAAAATCTCTGGTTGTTGCGACTGAACCTGAAGGAAAGGATATAGATGACCTTGAATTTGCTGATGTAACTGGAGAAATTGAACTTCCTAGCACCCGTAAGAAAAGAAAAGGTAGAGGTTCAAGAAGGAAAAACAGAGGAAACAGATCCTCAGATAATTCGGGTCAGGCTCGAAGTTCTAAACCGAGAGGGAAAAGTAGAAACAAAAGAAATAAGAATAGAACCAATAATAAAAACAACAATAACAAAAATAAGGATAAAAAAGATTGATGGATTATAATGTAATAATAATTGGATCAGGCCCCGGAGGTTATGTGGCTGCCATCAGATGTGCTCAATTAGGACTTAAAACTGCCATAATAGAAAAATACAATACCCTTGGAGGAACCTGTCTTAACGTAGGATGTATTCCTTCTAAGGCACTTCTGGATTCTTCTGAGCATTATCATGATGCAGTTGGGCGATTTAAAGATCATGGAATCAATGTAGGAGCGGTCAAGCTGGATATGAAACAGATGATTAAAAGAAAATCTGAAGTAGTTGACCAGACTTGTAAAGGTGTAGAATTCCTGATGAAGAAAAATAAAATTCAGGTCTTTACAGGTGTAGGATCATTTAAAGACAAAAACACTGTATTGATAACAGATTCAGAAGAGAAGACACAGGAAATAACAGGTGATAATATTATCATCGCAACAGGATCTAAGCCCATCACTCCGGAGTCTTTTAATTATGACAAGACTAGGGTAATCACATCTACAGAAGCGCTTAATATAGACAAGCTGCCTAAGAAAATGGTGATTGTAGGTGCTGGAGTAATTGGGTTGGAATTAGGAAGTGTGTTTGCTAGATTGGGTACTGAAATAGAGGTGGTAGAATATATGAATAAGATACTGCCCGGGATGGATAAAGATTGCTCCAGAGAATTACAGAGGAGTTTGAAGAAGCTGGGTATGAAGTTTCACCTTTCCCACATGGTAACAGAGGTAAAAGCAACTAAGACTGCAGTAACTGTTACCGTTCAGAAAAAAGATTCAGAAGAAACATTTACAACTAAGGCTGATTACTGTCTGGTTGCCATCGGAAGATACGCCTACACTGAAGGACTTGGACTAGATAATGTAGGGATTAAGACGGATGATAAGGGAAGAATAGAAGTAGATGATCATCTTCAGACAAGCGTGCCGGGTATCTATGCAATAGGGGATGTCATCAAAGGAGCTATGCTAGCCCACAAAGCTGAAGAAGAAGGAGTAGCTGTTGCTGAAATGATCGCAGGGCAGAAACCACACATCGATTACAACCTGATACCCGGAGTGGTTTATACATGGCCTGAAGTGGCTGTAGTCGGAAAGACAGAAGAGGACCTTAAGG
>JABDLO010000268.1 GCA_013002995.1 Saprospiraceae bacterium
GTTCTACTACTATCATTGTCTATTTCTCCGGAATTGGTAGAAACTATGATTGTTACATCTTTTTCGGGAAAATGACGGATCACACTATTGTGCCCCCAGCTTTCTGTGCCTCGGGTCCACAATTCTAAGAGGTTCCATTTTGTATCCGGGCTTAAAAAAAATCCCAAACCTATCTGTATTCCGGAAGATGTCTCAAAATAATTATCAAAAATTGTCACAATAGATTTCTCAGTAAGGAATCCTTTTTTATAGATTCCATTCCAAAATTCCAGGAGGTCATTCGTAGTTGTAAATATCCCCCCACTTCCTATGTAGCCCCAATTTCTTCTTCCATTTCGGTCCAAGACTCCTTCATCGATAGGTGCTATATTATGATATGTACTTGCCTCATCCCAGAAAAAGGAATTTTCCATATCAAGTGGGATCAACACATTTTCCTTAATGTAGCTTTCATATGAATTACCTGTAACTTTCTCAATTATCAAAGCCAACAATTGATAATTCTGATTGGAATAACGGAAACCGGAATCCGGATCAAATTCAAGATCTTCATCAAAAATCTTATCAAGTGCTTTATTAGAATCTGAGATACCATCTAAAGGATAAGTTTGCCTTAATCCGGATTTATGGGATAACAATGTCTTGATGGTAATGGATTTTTTAGAATTAGGCACATCCTCAAAAAAATACTCCAGATTATGTGATAGCTTAAGCTTGTTTTCTTCTATAAGTTTAAATATTCCTGCGGCAGTAATAGATTTAGTTATAGAGGCAATATTAAAAATTGTTTTCTCATCTATAGGATTCAAATTACCCTTGTCACGGTGTCCAATATTTTTATAAATTACTATTGAATCATTTCGATCGACCAAAACACTGAAATCAAACTTATCAGCAAATTTTTTGTGAAGTTTTTCTTTTAATTCGCTGAATTCTGAATGATTAACAACTTGTGTTAATACATTATAATAAGAAACAAGCAGCAGAATGAGTAAGAGACTTCTTTTCACGAGTTGTGGTATTTCTTTCTGAATGTCAGAATTTCATCTTTTTAGAAATCTGCGTTTAGTAAAATTACGAAAAGACCATCAACAATTCTTTACGATGTTTATAACTGGAGAATCGGAATGTATTTTATTAAATCCACTATCCTAATACCCATTCTTCAGTGCATTCAATTTATTTTGTTGTTCAGGAGTAAGTTGATTTTTAATGCGAATGAAAAGTGAGATCTGTGTTTTCTTAATCTTCTCCTCAAGAGCCAGGATCTTATCAAGTTGTTCAAGTGCTTTTACCTCATCAACATTTTCCTGTTTTATAATCCCAACAAAAACTTCAGATTGAGATTGAAGGTCCCATTGAAAAACATTGAATTTTTCCTGGCTTTCGCTTACGATTCCAATGATCATTTCTCTTTGTTCATCACTCAGACCAATTTTTTGCTGATTGTTCATAATCAACTCCGGGGGGTAAATGTATTTCTGAAGTGGATCCTGATCCGATGAGCTGGACTGGGCTCTCAATCCTTGACTGTTTATTAGGAGTAAGGCACCAAATAAGATCGTTATTAAAATTTTATTTTTCATTATTAGTCATTTTAGTATTAAGTAAAAAATCAGTAGGGGATTGCCAGCTACTCACTGTTACCGTTGCCTTATGATCAGGTAGCAATTCATTGCTGGACATTTCCCAATGTGTAATGCTATTTGTAATATCTGTCTTCTTTTCATTGAAGAACATGAAGTAGGTCAGCATACCAATTGGAACCAACACTGCGGCATATTTAAGAAAAGGTTTTATGAAAAGGACCAAACCCCTTGAATGTTCGGTGTTTTCCTTTTTATCCAAATCCTTACTCATCTCATCAAATGATGGAATATTCTTAAATTCTTCATCCATCATTCGGTTGAACGTAGCCTTTAATTTATTTTCTTCGTTATCCATCTATTTGTTATTTGATTTTACCTCATTCGATCGTATTCTCATCAGTCTTTTCTTAAAATTCTCCTTTCCCCGCTTGTAGTGAGTGCGTGCCGTACCAACTTTCATCTTCAATATTTTAGCTGCCTCATTAATGGTTAAGTTGCTATAAAACACCAGCGTTAATACTTCTCTTTGTTGAGTTGACAGCTCCTCAAGTATTTGTTTAAAATTGTCAATATGCTCTGAATCTTCCTTTGTGCCCTTAGAATCATCAGCTAAATTAAATGCTTCAGAGACCGGCACTGTATATAATTTTCTTTTTCTCATGGCATCTATAGCAGTATATTTAATAATAGAAAAAAACCAGGTTTTTCTATAGGTTTTAGAAAAATTCCCGGCTTTGTTTTCACCTACTTTTAAATAAGCGTCCTGCAATACATCCTTGGCCAATTCTTCATTATAACTACAACAACACAAGCTCCAGAGATAACTCTCTTTGTGCAGTTCTTGTAACCAGTGCAAAGGGTGTGGATGTCGGCCCATCAATTCAAGTATTAAACTCTAATTTAAAAACGACGAAATGATAAGGCACGATACAAATAAACGATATCCATTTGTTCTTCAGAAAGTAAGGTTGAAATATTATCCTGATATGACGTACAATCCTGCTCCAATGCTTCCAGGTATTCCTCTACTGTAATTTCTCCATTTTGTAATAGTTTATGGTTTTCAGAGATGATTTCCTGGGTCGACATGATCTGTGATAACAGTAATTGAGCTGTTTCTTCTTCCAACTCTAATGATGCGATCATGCAACCATAGGAATTTTCTATGTACCTGGCCCTTTCTTCATGCAGGTGTTGAATGACATGGACAAGCTGGACCCTTTGGGAATCACTAAAAATATTGGTGATAATGTTTTCCATTAGTTGTTGTCGATTTGTGTGCATGGCTGCAAAGAATTCCTGAGGTGTAATCACATCGTGAATTCTTTGTTGGATCAGTTGCTCAGAGACTTGTTGGTGATATTGCATCAATTCCTGAAATAAAGGGACTTGAAACGGTTCAAGCAATTGGGACAATAAGTCTGGGGTAGGATGAATGGGGTGTTTTATGTTGGGTTCGAAGCCAATAGGTACACAATGACCATGTTCAAGTAAATGAGCCTCTACCCGCTGAACTTGTTCCGATATCTGATCTTTGTCTTCAGCGGGTAAATTTTCACTCAAATGCCTGGCAATCAACCAAATAAAACCAGGTTTATCAGCTTCTTCTGAATTGCGAGTAAACGATTCTTTGATCCTGGCCTTTTGAGCAACGTTTAAGTCCAGGTTCTCAGCAATTTCAGTGGAAAGAATTTCAAATTCTTCATACGATTCAATTTGTTCGGTTTCAACTTCTTCCTTGCTACAGGAAAACAACAGACCGATAAGCAAACAAGACAATAGTAATTTTTTCATCTGATTATTTTTTAATTGTTCGCTTATTAGTCGGACAGGAGGACTGTTTATAGGACAGTGGTATCAATTATCTTTCTATAATTTTTTATTCCTGGAATAATTAGCACTGAAGTCATTCATAAAGATGGGAAGAAACAAGTATACTCAAGATAAGCATATCAATAAATATTAAAAGGTCAGAATTCTATTGAAATAGAAATATTTTACGTTTTAATTACAAAATTTAAATGCAAAAAATCTGTTAAACAATAAGGAAAAGACATAAAACAAAGTACTTATTGACTAGCTTGAGATAGATATCTTGATTGACAAAACAACTATCGAGTCAAATCAGGCATCTATTAAAGAACAGCCGCTGTGTATTTACACTTAACGTAACCGATCAATTCACCAATATGAAAAAGACCCTCCTTTACCTCCTCCCTATCATAATAATTGGAGCCATTCTTTATTATTCCTTTGGGCCGAAGGAAGCTGCAGGGCAGACTCGTCTTTTTGTTGAAGTAACAAAAAGTAATTTCCCTGTTGAAGTGGTAGCTACAGGAGAATTAAAAGCCAAAAACTCCATCAAGATCAGGGGTCCTCAAGGCATGCGATCCGCCGGAATATGGCAGACCACAATTAAAGATCTTGTACCCGAAGGAACCAATGTAAAGAAAGGACAATTTGTAGCTTCACTTGATAAAACCGAACTGGCAACCAAAATAGATGAGATACAAAATGAAATTGATCGTCTCAATACACAGCTGGAACAAGCAGAAATTGACACGGCCATCCAGATGAAAGGAGTCCGAGACGAAATTGCCAACCTTAAATTTTCAATGGCCCAGGAAGAATTGGAGATAGAAAAGAACAGATATGAACCCCAGATGGTCATTGAACAGAGCCGGCTTAAATTGGAGAATTCCATTAGGAGCATGGCACAACTTGAGAATAAACTAGATCTTTTATCGATACAGAGTGATGCCAAAGTAAGGGAAATCACTACCAATATCCGTGGCCAACAGATCAAACTAAATCAATTGGAAAGCCTTGGTGCCCAATTTACCATTATGGCACCCGAAGATGGAATGGTCATTTATCAGAGTGAGTGGAACGGAAACAAAAAAGGTCCCGGATCACAGATCAGTGGATGGGATCCAGTTGTTGCCGAGCTGCCCGACCTCAGTGCTATGATCAGCTTCGGATACGTTAATGAAGTAGATATCAGTAAGATCCAGAAAGGCCAGAAAGTGAACATCATAGTAGATGCCTTTCCCGATAAGGAATTCAATGGAAGAATCACTTCTGTGGCCAATATAGGGCAGCAATTGCGTAACCAGGAAGCCAAGGTATTCGAGATCGTGATTGAGATTATTGAGAAAGATGAAGTATTGAGACCGGCAATGACCACTTCCAATACCATTAAGATTTATGATTATACCGATGTGGTCTATGCTCCGCTGGAAGCATTTCTCAGCGATAGCCTTGATTATGTCATCAAGAAGGTGGGTAGTAAACTGGTCAAGCAGGAAGTAGTGGCAGGACCGACCAATACCAATGACATCATCATTCTGGAAGGAGTTGAAGAAGGTGAGGAGTTGTGCATTTCACCGGTTGAGAACCTGGATGATCTGCCCTGGGAGTTCCTTTCAGAAGAAACTAAAAAATCTGCTCAACAGATCCTGGCTGATTGGAAGGAAGCGAAAGAAAAGTATGATAAAGAAAATGCAGCTCAAGTAAAGGATGAGCCGCTTGAAACAAGGGATTTTTCTAATTCTCGAGGACGAAGAATGAGATTCGGGTAACATGCTGGAAAAATTTAACACCAATTTTATTCTGGCTATGGAAGCCATAGGCCAGAATAAGCTCAGATCATTGCTGACTGCCCTTGGGATTATCTTTGGCGTATTCGCGGTTATTGCGATGATGGCAATCGGAAACGGTGCTGAAAAATCCATATTGGATCAGCTTGAGATCATAGGAACCAACAACATCATTATAGAAGCGATTCCTCCTACAGATCAGGGAACCGAAGAAGAAGGTGAAGAATCAGCCAGCAATGAAGAAAAAAAGAAATTTACACCAGGACTTACCAAAAGGGATGCTGAATCCATTGCTAAGCTCCTGAGCAATGAAGAATCCATCGCAATTGAAATAGGGAAAGATTCCAAGATCATTTATGGCAAGAACACCCTCAACACCAAGATCATTGGTACCAACAATGACTTTTTTAAGATCAACAGCCTTGATTTATATGAAGGGAATTTTTTCAATTCTCTGCAGGAAGAGAAAGGGATTAATGTATGTATCCTCGGTTCCAATATTTCTAAAAAACTATTCCTCGGAAAAAGTCCATTGGGTCAATATGTAAAGGTCGACCATGTCATTTACAAGGTAATCGGTACACTAAAGAGCAGGGTTATTTCAGCAGAAGCTTATAAAAACCTGGGCATCTCTAATCGCGGAAATCAGGTCTTTATCCCTTACAAGACGTTCAAATTGAGAATTGAGGATAAATCCAGTATCAACGAACGAGATATCCTGAGTGGCAGGCAGCGACGGAATATTGAGAATTACCACCAGCTGGATAAAATTGTCGTTAAAGTAAATGAAGCCTCAGAAGTACAGGCTTCCGGGGCTGTGATCGATAAGCTTTTGACCCGCACCCACAATCAGCAATCAGATTTCAAGATTGAAATCCCGGAATTATTGATCAAGCAACAGCAAGATACACAGGAGACACTCAACTTTGTATTTGCCATAATTGCAGGTATATCACTGCTTGTCGGAGGGATTGGAATCATGAATATCATGCTCGCCAGTGTAATGGAAAGAATCAGTGAGATTGGACTCAGACGAGCCATTGGAGCAACTGAAGGAGATATAATTTTTCAATTTTTATTAGAAGCTGTGGCCATCAGTTTGATTGGTGGGTTATTGGGTATCATACTGGGAGTTGTGGGGGCACACTTCATAGGAAGGTATGCTGACATACCAACAGTCATATCAGGGTGGTCCATTATCCTTTCCTTTGGGATTGCAGCAAGTATAGGCATCATCTTTGGCCTGGCTCCTGCCAAGAAAGCTGCTGAACAAGATCCGATAACCGCTTTAAGAACAGATTAATTACCATGAAATACTTATTCAAGATTTATATGACAGCAATATTCACTATTGCTTTCTTATCCATTCATTCTCAACGTATCATCGAGGCCGACTTGACTGAGATCATCAATGCAGCAGTTACAGAATCTCCATCTAAATTGCTGGCTAAGACACGACTCTCCAATGAGTACTGGCAGTATATTAACTTCAATTCGACCTTTAAGCCTCAATTATCCTTTGATGCCACACTACCCTTCTTGAGTCGGAGCATTGATGCCATCCCTTTACCAGATGGTTCGGAAGCATTTGTTAATCGATCGTTTATGAGAAACAATGTAGGCATCTCTCTGCGACAAGTTATTCCCCAGACTGGAGGAACTGTTTTTGTCAACACAGGGTTAAGTCGGATTGACCTCTTTGAAACCAATGCCCAGGATTATTCCAGATCATACCTCTCAACTCCTATTTCTATTGGATTCAACCAACCCATTTTCCAATTCAACCGATTTAAATGGATGAGACAGATAACTGAGATAGAATACGAGCAGTCTAAACAACAATACATCGAGGAAACAGAGGAAATTATATATGATGCGGTCAATTTATACTTTGATCTTTACATCAGCAAGCTGGACCTGGAACAAGCATTAAGGAATAAGACTTATCTGGATTCAATATCAGAAGTAGCCGATGGAAGATTCGAGGTGGGGCGGATATCTGAAACGGAAATGTTACAGATCAGATTAAGTGCCAAGAATGCCAATGCTCAAGTGAATGCAATAGAACTTGACGTCCAGAATAAAAACGAACAACTCAGGAATTACCTGGGCGTCAAAGAAGAGATACAATTTGAATTGGATATTCCACAGAATATTCCTTCTTATGACATAGAAATGGAAACTGCCCTCAGACAAGCTGAACAAAATCGGAGCAGAACCGCCGAATTCAGGTTAAGACTTCTCAATGCTGAAATGGATTTAGATGAAACAGTGAAGTCCAGTGGTGTGCGGCTTTCTTTAAATGGGTCATTCGGTCTTACACAATCTGCAAATAACCTTGGAGATGCCTACGTAGACCTTTTGGATCAGGAAACAGTTACCCTTTCTCTCAGCGTGCCTATTGCAGACTGGGGACGAAGACAATCTCAAAGAGAAATAGCAAGATCTAATCTTGAATTGGAACAACTACAAGTTGAGCAGGATCGCATTACATTTCAACGGGAGATTATTGTCAATGTCGAACAATTCAATCTCAAAAAAAGACAATTGGCTCTGGCAGAAGAATCTTTTGACATTGCTACGCAGAGATTGAACATTGCCAAGAGCCGTTATGGTATTGGTAAGATCGATGTTACAAACCTTAACATTGCCATCCAGGAGCACGAAAATGCCCGTCAAGCGTTTTATGCCGCACTTTGGGATCTAAGAAGGGCTCATCATGAGATTAGGTTGTTGACCTTGTATGACTTTGAGGTTAATCTTCCGATAACTGTGGAATAATCAGCCCTTCATTAGAACAAGGGGTAATCAATATCAATAAATCGGTTATTATTCTTCTATTTTCAGTTCCTGCTTAAGGAGAACCAATCGAAATCTAATGATGGTCCAGATGATATACTCTGAAACAACATAAAGGACGAGTACGACCAGTGTCGGAATTAAGAATCGCCATTGAATGACAAAACCTACAACAATGCAAGCCATTACGGCCAAGATTAGAAAAAGTGAGAAGAATTTGATTTTGCTTACAAGGTCATTTACTTCTACATTAAAATATGCTCTATCTCCCAATTGGTGAGCCAGTGGTATTCGTTGACCTTCATAGATTGACCTTATCGTCAATACAACACCAATAAATGTAAATCCCGGACTCAATGAAAAGTAGTGGGTTCCATTTGTCGTAAGGCCGATGAGGACACCTATTACAATCAACCCTACCCCGGTCCACAATAAGAACCTAAAAGTACTTTTCAGAAACTTCAAATAGCCATCTATCCTATTACGATCTTGATCGGTCATTTATATAGAACTGTTACCTTAATATGTTAAATGAATGAAAGTCAGACTTAATTCCCCATTCCTGGACATCCACACCGGTTACGTTTGAAGCAGGAGATCCTTGATGAGCCCAGGAAATCAGTTCTTCAATCAGCTCTAAAGGACCAGAAGCAATAATCTCAACGGATCCTTCCGGCAGATTTCTTACAGTTCCTATCAGACCAATCTTCAAGGCTTTCTCCCTTGTGTAATATCGATAGGCTACACCCTGAACTCTTCCACTCACAATTATTTTAACAGTCCGTTCCATAATTACAAATTAACTTAAAACTTCCTACTTTCCATTGAGAATCTGTGCGTCTACCTCTGTGGAACTCTGTGAAATAACTCTGCTTACTCTGTGGTTAAAAAAAATACAGGCTATAATGAAAAAGGCCTCTCAGAATCTGAGAAGCCTTCATACAAATGATCTTACTTGCTTAATTCTTTATGCTTTGCTTGCTTTAGCCTTACTACCCAGGCATTTTGCTTTATCAGCAGCTGAGCATTTAGCAGCACATTTTGCTTTCTCTTCAGGAGAGCATTCTTTCTTAGCTTCCGCTCCTTTCTCCATAACTGCAGAGGCAACCCTGGTAAATGATTTCTTTTCAGTATCATACTGTACTTCTTCCCAGCTTATTTTACCACTGGTAGCACATGTTGCTTTCTCGAAGTAAGAAACTTTACCAGAAACAGCACATTCTCTTCTTTCTATGTTTTCATTGGCTTCAGCAATCTTGTCAGCTTCCATATAAGCTGCAGCAACCTTGGTATCGGCTTTCTCTGAAACACTTGTTGTCTTCGTTGCTTTCTTAGTACATGTTTTAGAACACTGAGCCTGTACCGAAACTCCTGCCATCATAAAGAGGCAAAGTGCAAATAGTAATTTCTTCATAATGCTTTATTTTTTTCTTTTTTAATTGTACACAATCATATGCAAATACTATACTAAAACTTGAAAATGGAAAAAATATTCTGTAATCCAGCTTTCAAATATAAATTTAACAATAGTACTTACAATCATGGAAATTAATAAGATATATTTGTCAATGAGGATACTAACCCGGATTTTATGAAAGTATTAACAACCATTTGCACTGCATTTTTCTTATTTACCTTCTCCTCATGTGGATCACAAGAACCCTTTGTTCCGGACACCTATGAAGAAGAATACATCACATTTGGCAATGGAGGAGGTATCACAGGGGCTGTAACTCAGTTTTACCTTTTAAAAGATGGCCGTACTTATAAAAAGATTTCCTCTGATAGCCTTTCTTTCATGGGTAAAATCGACAAGAAAGTATGTCAACAACAATTCTCCGGGCTGGAAAAGTGGGGCATGAAAGATATGAAGATCAATGATCCAGGTAATAGATATTTTTTCCTGGATTCCAATAGCGCAAATAACCGATTGACATGGGGTGGAAATCATGATAAAGCTCCTGATATTTTGATCGCTTTCCACGCTAATCTTTCCAGACTGGTCAAGGATTTGAATACAAATAAAAATTAATGAAATTGAATAATTATTATCACATGAATCGAATAATACTTGTCTTACTCATGAGTGCAGTGTGCCTTTCCGCTTCTGCTCAAATGAAGAAAGTAAAGAGGACTACTCAAACATCTGTTATTTCCCAAATAAACCCTCCGACAAAAAACCTGTATAAAGTAAATAACGAAATCAGATCTACGTCTACTTTTAATTTTGGAACTCCACTCTCCATGGATCAGGTAGATTCCAGATTAAGGGTCATCCATAGTGATTCAGATCAATCAACCATATGGATCCAGGGAATACCTGAATCTGTAGAATCTCTCAGAAGCAGTACATTAGAGGACCAAGTAAGCACTTATCTGAAAGAATGTTCTTCACTGATTAGAATTCCACAGGCGCAGGATCAATTCCAGATTACAAGAGTTAACCAGGATGATCTGGGGACAAAACACATCAGGTTACAGCAGTTTTACAAAGGAATACCTGTCGATGGTGCAGAAATAATGATCCATGGTTCCACTGACCTCAACAAGTTAAATGGGAACCCCTATCCCATCACCATTGAAATAAATACCACCCCTTCGATTACTGAAGAAGCCGCCAAACAATTGATTAAACGGGATTTTCAGGATTCCAAACCCTGGAATGATCCGTGGAACATTATAGATATTGAAAGAGAAAAGGTCGAATTGGTTATCCATAGGTCTACAGACGGACCACGATTGTCATATAAAGTCGGCTATCATCCTACGATGATTGATCGATGGGAATATATCATCGATGCTCATTCTGGAGATGTCATTGATAAAGTGCAGACGATATGTAAGTTTCATAACCTGCATCTTGAAGATGTAAAAGAAGAAGCCGATGGGCCTTCATCTTCTGTGGCACCGGATTTATTTGGAAGTAATCGCACCATACAGACATTTGAAGTATCTGGAGGATTCTATATGATTGACGGTTCAAGGACCATGTATGATGCCGTAAATTCCGTAATGCCCAACGAACCTGTGGGTGTCATCTGGACCATTGATGCTTTCAACACATCACCGGAAAGAGACAACTTCACCTACGATCATGTGTTCTCTGCTGATAACTCATGGTCAGGTCAGCAGACCCAGGTATCTGCTCACTATAATGCAGGTAAGACTTATGAATACTTTAAGAGTACTCACGGCAGAGAATCAATAAATGATGATGGAAGTAATATCATCTCTCTTGTTAATATCGCAGATTCAGATGGTTCATCACTGGAAAATGCTTTCTGGAATGGAGTTGCCATGTTTTATGGTAATGGTGGAACTGCCTTTGAACCATTGGCCAAAGCCTGTGATGTAGCTGCTCATGAAATATCCCATGGTGTCATCCAGAATACTGCCAATCTTGAATACAAAGGAGAATCAGGAGCACTGAATGAATCTTATGCCGATATCTTTGGAGTATTGGTTGATCGGGATGATTATTTATTGGGTGAAGACGTTGTTAAACCCGCCGCTTTTCCTTCCGGGGCGTTAAGAAATATGATGGATCCGCATAATGGGGCTGCTACCAATGATTACAACCGAGGGTATCAACCTAAAAATGTGAATGAACAATTCACCGGACCAGAAGATAATGGAGGAGTTCATATCAATAGTGGAATTCCCAATCATGCATTCTACCTATTTGCAGAAGATGTGGGAAAAGATAAGGCAGAACTGGTGTACTATAGAGCCTTAACTACCTACTTATTAAAATCTTCTCAATTTATTGATCAGCGTCTCGCTGTGATTCAATCTGCGGTTGACCTATACGGAAATGGTTCTGAGGCACAGGCTGCAAGAGATGCTTTTGATGCGGTGGGAATATTTGATGGAGATGGCGGTAATTATCAGGAAGATGAAGAAGTAAATCCCGGATCAGGATTCTTACTCGTAGCAGATAATGCACAAAGCAACTTATACTTATATGATGAAGCATTAAATATTATAGCCAATCCTTTGAGTGAGATGGATTTGGTAAGTAAACCATCAGTGACAGATGACGGTGAAATTATTGTTTTTGTCGGATCTGATAAAAGGATGTACTTCATTTCAATTGACTGGGTAGAAGGAACTTTTACTGCTCCTGAAGTATTTCAGGACCAGCCCATATGGGACAATGTAATCATATCAAAGGATGGAAGCCGAATTGCAGGAATATTTGAAGATGTTGTCCCTCAGATATGGGTATATGATTTTTCACTTGAGGACGATAATACCTTTGAATTATATAATCCTACATTTACAGAAGGAGTATCTACCGGAGATGTTAGATATCCGGATGCGATGGAATTTGATTTCAGTGGAGAATATATTATGTATGATGCATTAAATGAAATCACATCCACTCAATCAGGAAGTATCGAATACTGGGATGTTGGATTTCTGAAAGTCTGGGATAATGCTTCGGATTTCTGGAGCCTGGGAAGTATTGAGAAGTTGTTTTCAGCTTTACCGGAAGGAATCAGTGTAGGAAATCCTACTTTTTCAAAGAACAGCGATTATATCATTGCATTTGATGTAATTGAAGGTGCTATAGCAGATCTTTATGGAGCTAACCTGCAGACTGGTGAACTCAATGTATTATTCTCTAATTCAACCCTCAATTATCCAAGTTATAATATTGACGACACTAAAATAGTACATGACCTCAATCTGATTGGAACTTTAGATCTTGGAGAATTCACTCTAGATGCAACCAAGATCAATACTGTACCTTCTTCCGAGTCCATAATCCTTGAAGATTCCAGGTGGGGAGTGTGGTTTGCCAATGGAAGCAGAGATTTTTCTTCTTCTCTGGATGAGGAGCAACAACTTGAATTGATCACTTCGTATCCCAATCCGGCTCAGGAAGTCCTGAATGTTGGATTTATTTCAGAAGGATCGGGACCAGCGAGAATAGAGATATTTGGCGTGAACGGCAAAAGAATGATGATTCAGAATATTGATGCCGTGAATGGACCCAATGAGCATCCGGTTGATGTCCGGGAAATGCGCCAAGGAATGTACTTGTGTCGCATCACATCCCAGGGGAAGGTGGGATCATTTTTATTTTTCAAACAATAAAATTCAGACCAGGAGATTACCTTGAATAAAGTATTGATCATTCGTTTTTCTTCCATTGGAGATATTGTATTAACATCTCCGGTTGTTCGCTGCCTTAAGAATCAGGCAAATTGTGAGATACATTTCCTGACTAAAAAAGCTTTTGCACCATTACTCAGGAACAATCCTTACATAGATGACATACACACCATTGAGGATACGTTGATCGCAGAGCTAAAAAAAGAGAAGTTTGACCTGGTGGTTGATCTACACAACAACATCAGGAGCCATAAGATCAGATGGCTTCTAGGAGTTAAAGCCATATCTTTTCATAAGGCTAATATTGAAAAATGGTTAAAGGTCAATACCCCATTGGACATACTTCCCGATCGTCACCTGGTGGATCGATACTTTGAGGCGTTAGAATCCATTAACATTACCAATGATGGACAGGGTTTAGATTTCTATATGGATGCTGAATCCATTGATAAGGCTAAGAATATTGTTGGTGCAATAAATGATTATGCATGCCTTAATTTAGGTGCTACTTACTTCACTAAACGCATTACCCTTGATGGTGCCAGGAACATTATTGAGCATTCCACTCTGCCCGTTGTATTGATCGGAGGTGATGACACTGTAGGGGTTTCTGAAATTCTGAATGATTTGTTTCCTCAGACGGTGATAAATCTCTGCGGGAAGGTAAATCTCCAAACCAGTGCAGCCATCATTCAACGAGCCAAGGTTGTCATCACAGGAGACTCCGGAATGATGCACATTGCGGCAGCATTCAAGAAAAAAATCTTCTCCATATGGGGGAATACGATTCCTGAATTCGGGATGTATCCGTATTTCGGAAATAAGACAGAAGATAGAAATACCAGCATTGAAGTTAAGGAACTCAATTGCAGGCCATGCTCCAAGATCGGATATGATTCTTGCCCTAAACAGCACTTTAAATGTATGAATGATCTGGACTTATCTCCAATCTATGAAGCAATAGCTGAGGTGTAATCAACAATATTTGTTGCCATCAGGATACCATTTATTGCTTTTGGTTTTTACCTTTAAAGCAGAATACCTGACCTTATGGATATCATCCTCATCTTAATCATCATAGTCATCATCTCTTCTGCATATGGGATTTTAAAAGTCTGGTTCCGACAAAGAAAATGTCCAGATGATGAATCCCTGATAGAGGTTATCAGCGGATTGGCTAAGAAAAATGATCCGGAAACACAACGCATCATCAGCCACCTGGGCATGTGTGAAAAATGCCAAAAAAAAGTCAAATTATTTAACGAACAGAATTAACCATTCTAAATTCAATTCTTCACTTCATGACCACTACGAGAAGAAAGTTTATAACCAATAGTGTACTTGCCGGTGCGGCTCTTTCAACTGTTCCCGGTATCCTCGCTCAATCTAATATCGAAAGAAATAAAAATTCAAAGCCACTTGATATTCTCATTCTTGGAGGCACCAGTTTTTTGGGTCCCCACCAGATAGCATATGCTCTATCCAGAGGTCATAAGGTAACTACATTCACCCGTGGAAAGACAATTCCAAAAATCCATACTGACTTATTTTCCAGTGTTGAGTCGCTCATTGGAGACCGAGAAAACAATCTTGAGGCACTCAAAGGTAGAAAATGGGATGTAGTCATAGACAATTCAGGCAGGAAAGTACAATGGACAACCGACACCGCTCAACTCTTGAAGGATAACGTCGGGATGTATATTTATATATCCTCTGTAAGCGTTTTTTATCCATACTATAAAGCAGGTGCAAAGGAGGAAGATAAAGTGGTAAGGTCTATGCCTAGTGAATTGGAGGCTGGAGAAGAAGGGCTTTATGAATATGGTATCATGAAATCAAATTCTGAATCAGAAGCCATAAAAATATTTGGTGCGGATCGAAGTGCAGTAGTAAGACCTACTTTTATGATGGGACCTGGTGACCGGACGGATCGATTTATGTATTGGCCCACTGTCTTATCTGAAGGAGGTGAAGTCATCGTTCCCGGCAAGTCGGATGACCCTGTGCAGTTTATAGATGTTAGAGATATTGCCGACTGGACCATAAGAATGGCTGAGGAAAAAACTACCGGCATATTCAATGGGGCCGGGCCAGCTTCTGAAATGTCTATTCATGCATTTGCCCATGGAGCACATGCTGCATTCAGCACCCCTGTAGAATATGTTTACATCGAAGATTATGATTTTCTTGAATCTCAGAATCTTCAGTTTGTCGCACCATGGATATTGGACTCTGAAAAATTCCATGGTATATCAAGAGCTGACAATTCTAAAGCCATCAAACACGGACTTTCCTTCAGGCCCTTGGCTTTAACCTTGATGGACACACATGAATGGTGGCTTTCGGATGCTGTAGATGAAGAAAGGAAAAAGAACTTTTCAGACGCTTCTACAAGTTTACATAATAGGAAATCAGAAATCATCCGATTATGGCGAGAAAGATCATAATAAATTGTTGCTTGACAACTTTGTATTTACTCATTTCCTTCATGAGTATTTACAGCCAGGATAAAATAGAGAAGGAGTATTCAATAAATAAAGAGGAAGCTCCCCAGGTAGCTGTTGAATGGATAGATGTTATTTTTCATCAAGCCAAAGTGAAATGGTATTATGAAGAAACATCAGGCCTGAAAAGTTTTGAGGCCAAACTAGAATGGAACGATTTAAAACATAGCATTGAATTTGATACTACTGGCACCCTGGAAGATGTAGAGATCGATATTGAATGGAAGGACCTGCCCAAAGATACCTGGGAAACACTTTCACAGACACTGCATGAAGAAGATGATAATTTTAAGATCAGGAAGATTCAAAAACAACTTTCAGGTAATCCAGATCTGGTTGTTCAATACATTCAGGGTAATAAAAGTGTAGATATAATCCACAGATACGA
>JABDLO010000274.1 GCA_013002995.1 Saprospiraceae bacterium
CTTGTGTATAGAGACTGCTACAGAAGTATGTTCAGTGGCTCTTGGTAACAGGCACAAGTTGATTGTGGAGGATAATATCAATAGAAAAAATTCCCATACAGAAACCCTTACGATACAAATTGAGAACATTCTAAAGAAAGCAAGAATATCCTATCAGGACCTTAATGGAGTTGCACTAAGTGGTGGACCCGGATCTTACACCGGACTCAGAGTAGGGAGTTCAGTCGCAAAAGGCATATGCTATGCATGGGATATTCCGTTGGTTGCTGTAGATACTTTATATGGTCTGGGGGTAGGTGTGTCAGACCAGGTCGGACCAGGGCAGATCATTATTCCGATGATCGATGCAAGAAGAATGGAGGTATATACAGCCCATTATGATCATCAGATGAATGAATTGAAAAGTGTGTACAACGTGATCCTTGAAGAAGGCGTATTTAATAACCTGGGTGCTGAACGAGCGTTAATATGTGGTAATGGTGCATTAAAGTGTGAAGGCATTGATGTAGGGATAGACATAGATATCATTCCTACAACATGTAAGGCTGCTAACTTAATTGTCAAAAGCTATGAGCTGCTGAAAGAAGGTAAAATAGAAGACATCGCCTATTTTAATCCAAATTATCATAAAGCTCCCAATGTAACTAAATCAAAAAAGAACATCCTCGGCTGATGAACGTTTCTATCTCATTATCTGTTTACTATATATTGTAAATATTATAATAAGATTAGAGAATCTAAATAAAAGTTTTCATGGTAACAGGTTATCTGTACAAATTGGCATCAGTTTTGCTTCACTATGGGTATTCCGTGAACAACCAAAAACTTTCCTATGAGAAATAAGAAAAACGAAACTGTAACTCTTAAGAAAGGCGGTAAAGAAGTACAACTGGACTATGCTGATCTAAGGAAAGCAGTCCTCGTCTTGAGGGCTGTGAACCACAAATTAAGACAGCGAATTATCGACCTTTTGGAAGACAATGATACTATGACTGTTACTGACATTTATATCAAGCTGAGGCTTGAACAATCAGTAGCATCACAGCATCTGGCCATCTTAAGAAGAGCGGGAGTAGTAAACACAGAAAGGCAAGGGAAATTCATCTACTATTCACTGGACAGGGACAGATTGGCCCAGATCAGTAAACTGGTAGAGGAACTTGCAGGGTAAACAGTAGGCTAAAAGCTAAAAAACAAACCACTGATTATTAAAGAATTACAGTAAAACAGCTCAATTATAAGATTAAAAATACACCCTTTGTACCCTATATAACAACCTGAAGCAAAAACAAATTAGAATTTTTTCTAATATATTTTTTGGTCATATAAGATTAATTACTCATATTTGCTTTCAAGGTCGTACTACAAAATAGGAAAAACACATGAAACACACTAAGGTTGTATTCAACAATGAGAAGTTACAATACTCCTCAGAGCTGATGAGAGCGTTAGCCCACCCGTTGAGGTTGAAGATTCTCGAGTTCATTGATGGACAGGGAACAATCAACGTCAACAAAATTTATCGGACTCTAAATATTGAGCAATCAATAACTTCACAACATCTCAGGATTTTGAAGATGGCAGGAGTAGTAGATTGCACCAGAGAAGGCAAATTCATGCATTACAATATCAACTATGATGTTGTATTCAAAGCATACAAAGCGGTAAACAACTTTTTAGGAAAGTAAATACTGCCAATTCGGGCACAACGGAACAAGATTAATATCCGGTAAGGACTCTGTCCTTATCGGATTTTTTATTGGGGTATGTCATAAATATTTTATCATTTAAATCATATCCAATTAAACCAGACATATACTTTATCTCATTAATCTTACTTGCCTTAGTTAAATTTCTTGTCTTTTATTTCTAAAACTCAGGGAAAGCCTCCAGCACCAGCTACTATAAGCTTTCTTAATTTAAATCTTCTCTTAATTTACTCCTGTATTTTTTAACTGAATTTTATCGTTTGTAAAACTTTACTCGACGCTCTGCCCTCTTATTCTTCCTCTTGATCTTGTCCTTCGGTATCGGTGGTGCCAGGAGTAGAAGCGGCTGCAGCCGGGACTGTTGCGGCTACTTTAGGCTTTTTACCTGTGAAGAAATTGCGATGGAACAATAGAATACTTATCACACCAGTGGAGATGGCAGAATCGGCAATATTAAATACAGGCCTGAAGAATTGAAAATGATCTCCTCCAACGACTGGGACCCAATCAGGCCAGTAGCTATCAATCATAGGGAAATAGAGCATATCAACAACCTTTCCTTCAAGAAATCCTGCATATCCTCCTCCTTCGGGCATAAACGTTGCCAAATCACTGTGGTAACTAGATTCTGAAAAGATCAATCCATACACTGCACTGTCGATGATGTTGCCGATTGCACCGGCAATGATCAATGCAAATGAAAATATCAACCATTTTGATTCCCTGGTCTTGATTAACCCTGACATCAGATAGAATAGTAATCCCACCATCAATATTCTGAAAATACTTAACAACAGCTTTCCGGGACGACCTCCAAATGAGATCCCAAAAGCCATTCCTTCATTTTCTACAAAGTGGATTCGTGCCCAGTCAAGACCCAGGATATTAAAACCTTCTCCATAAAAGATACTGGTCTTAACATATACCTTAAGCCACTGATCCAATATCAATACACCTATTATGGTGAGTGCTACGATTGTACTTCTTTTCAAATCGAAAATTTAAAAGCCACAGATTGATCACCCTTTAAGGCCGGATGAGTGCCACGTTACAAAAACGTCGCAAGATAAAAAATAGTTTTTACCCTCTCTGTTTAGCTTCTATACTTAAGGTCGCATGCGGTACTGCCATCAACCTTTCTTTGGCAATGAGCTTGCCTGAGACCCTACATACGCCATATACTTTGTTCTTGATACGAAGTTTAGCATTGTCGAGGTGTTGAATGAGCTTTTTCTGACGAGCAGCCATGGTATATAACCTTTCTGTTTCCACACTTGAGATTCCGTCATCAAGACCTTTAAGTTTAGAATCATCGTTTTCAGATAATTCCTTGATCTGATCCAAGTAGAATGACAATTGCTCATGAGCCATAGATAATTTTTCATCAAGTAATTGATCGAATTCTTTAAGTTCGTTATCGCTGTATCTGGTTTTAACCTTGTCTGATGCCATTTTGCTTGTCTTTTATCAATTTACTGATCCATCATCCTAAATAATAAATAAGGTTTATGGATTGTTCTTTATGTACAATAATGCAGTACCCGAAAGTTCCACAATGTTGACATAATTTAGAATAATTGACAAGAATCATGCTAAAAACCGATTATGATCAATATGGGAAAGGTAGTGTGACTAAAACTTAAAACTTGCTATCTTTGCGGGTCATTGTAGAAAAGTAAAATTTATGTTTGACAAGGTCGAAATATTATTAAGCGAAATAAAGCAATCTGAGGTTGGCTCTAAGGATGAATTAGAAGCCTTCAGGATCAAATTTCTGGGGAGCAAAAATATCATCAAGCCTTTATTTGCAGAGATGAGAAATGTAGAGCCTTCAGACCGTAAAGCTTATGGTCAGGCACTTAATGAATTGAAGAATGCAGCGGAGGGAAGATACAATGAGCTTCTTGATTCTTTGGACGATCAGGAACAACATACAATGGCAGAAGGAATAGATTATACGATTCCTGTCCCAATGGATCATCATGGATCTCGACATCCTGTTTCACTCGTACTCAATAAAATGATCAGTATCTTCCAGAGGATAGGATTTGTTGTAGCCGAGGAACGAGAAATTGAGGATGATTGGCATAATTTCACTGCGATGAACACCCCGGAAGATCATCCTGCCAGAGATATGCAGGATACATTTTATCTGAAAGGATCGACAGAAATGCTCCTTAGGACGCATACATCATCTGTACAATCCAGGGTGATGACCAAGCAAAAGCCACCGATCAGGATCATTGCACCAGGGCGTGTGTATCGAAATGAAACCATATCAGCACGGTCTCATTGTCAATTTCATCAGGTGGAAGGCCTCTATGTGGATAAAGGGGTTTCCTTTGCTGATATGAAGGATACCTTACTCTACTTTGCCAAGGAGATGTACGGTAAAGATGCCAAGATCAGATTGAGGCCCAGTTATTTTCCTTTTACGGAACCAAGTGCCGAGATGGATGTCTACCTGGGCACTGCTGATGATACCGCATATCGCCTTACCAAAGGTACCGGATGGCTGGAAGTGCTGGGTTGCGGAATGGTTGACCCCAATGTCTTGGACAGTTGCGGTATAGATTCTGAAGAGTACACGGGGTTTGCATTTGGTATTGGAATAGAGAGATCCGCCATGCAGAATTATAACATCAGTGATATCCGGTTGCTTTTTGAGAATGATGTAAGATTTCTAAAGCAGTTCAGTCCCATTTTATAAACTGTCACATCTAATTTAATTTCATGAAACCGTCTATACCTAAAGGAACGAGGGATTTTATTCCTTCAGAGGTTTACAAGAGAAAATATATTTTTTCAACTATTGAAGAAGTATATAAGAAGTATGGATACCAGCCCATTGAAACACCGGCCATGGAACTGCTTCAGACCCTTACGGGCAAATATGGGGAAGAAGGTGACAAGTTACTTTTCAAAGTATTGAATAACGGCGATTATTTGGCCAAAGCCAATAAAGAAGCCCTCAATAATCTGGATTCAAATGCACTCATCTCATCCATATCCAAGCGAGGCTTAAGATATGATCTGACGGTTCCTTTTGCCAGGTTTGTGGTGATGAGGCAGAACGACCTGACTTTCCCATTCAAGCGATACCAGATACAACCTGTGTGGAGAGCAGATCGACCACAGAAAGGGAGATACCAGGAATTCTGGCAGTGTGACGCTGATGTTGTCGGATCAGATTCATTGATGTATGAGGCAGAATTAATCCAGATTCTGAGTGAAGTTTTCTCGTCGCTCAATATTAAAGTCAGGATCAAGATAAATAATAGGAAGATCCTGTATGGCATTGCAGAGGCATTTGGAATTGAGTCACGGTTTATGGATATGACCATCGCCATTGACAAGCTGGATAAGATCGGTAAGGATGGTGTGGTTGCTGAGATGACCAAAAGAGAAATATCTGAGGAGGCTGCTATTGAAATAATAGATCTCATCCAGGCTGCTGATCTTACAAGATTGGTTGAGGTGTTTGAAGCCAGTGATACCGGAATAAAAGGTATAGAGGAAACAAGAGAGATCATGACCTTCCTTAGGGGGCATGAAGCACTGGATCTCCTGGATATTGACATGACCCTGGCAAGGGGATTAAATTATTATACAGGAACCATACTGGAAGTAGTAGCTGATAATGAAGCATATCCTGATCTTGTAATGGGAAGCCTTTCAGGCGGAGGCAGGTATGATAACCTGACTGAAGTATTCGGAATGAAAGGGAATTCCGGAGTTGGGGTATCATTTGGGGCCGATAGAATTTATGATGTTATGGATTCTTTGAATCTGTATCCTGAAGAAGTTGCTCAGGAATTGGATATACTTTTAGTGGCTTTTGATAAGGAGAGCCATCAATATGCTTTCAGGGTTCTGGGACAACTCAGATCAGAAGGAATCAGAGCAGATTTATATCCGGATCCTGTTAAGATGAAAAAGCAGATGAAATATGCACATGCCCGGAACGTGCCATATGTGGGAATAATCGGGAGTGATGAGATGAATTCTGGTACAGTAGCTCTTAAGGACATGGAGTCTGGAGCACAGAATAAGATTTCCGTTGAGGAAGTCATCAATACCATTAAGAAATGACCGGCAAGAAGATCCCAGTTTCATATCAGTTATTGAAGAAAGAAATATTAGAGGGCAATATTTCTATTGAGGAAGTTGTATCACAATATCTGGATATTGCTGAAGCATCTAGTCACCTCAATGTATATATAGAGATTTATAAAGAGGAAGCTCTTGCGAGGGCGAGGGAATTGGATCAAAAGCTGAAGGACAACCCGGCTTCAGCGGGTAGGCTCCTTGGACTGGTAGTATCTGTCAAAGACGTATTGTGTTATAAAAGCCATCCGGTAACAGCAGGATCAAAGATATTACAGGGCTTTAACTCCGCGTTTAATGCAACAGCCATCAATCGACTGATTGAGGAGGATGCGATTATTATCGGTCGCGTGAATTGTGATGAATTTGCCATGGGGTCGACCAATGAAAATTCTTATTATGGTCCTACCATGAATGGAGATAACCCGGATTTAATTCCGGGAGGTTCATCAGGGGCTTCGGCTGTTTCAGTCCAGATAGGAAGCTGTATGGTTTCTCTGGGATCTGACACAGGTGGTTCTGTGAGGCAACCGGCTTCATTCTGTGGAGTAACAGGATTCAAACCAAGTTATGGCAGGATTTCGCGATATGGATTGATTGCTTATGCATCTTCATTTGACCAGATCGGAATTTTATCTAGAAGTTATGATGACATTGCATTGGTATTAGAGTGCATAGCAGGACCGGATGAATATGACTCCACAGCAACAATGATCCCTTCAGATCTATACTCTGAATACGACACAGGAAAGGCATATCGCATTGCTTATATTAAAGAGGCTATTGATCACCCATCTCTTTCTGAAATAAACAGAAGATTATTTTCCGGATTTAAAGAAAGGCTTACTGATGCCGGCCACAAAGTTGATGCTGTCTCATTCAGCCTCTTGGATTACCTGGTACCAGTATATTATATATTAACCACCGCAGAAGCTTCTTCCAATTTAAGCAGATATGATGGTGTCCGTTATGGATATAGATCTGATAAACCTGCTGATATTCATACATTGTATACTCAGAGCAGGGGAGAGGGCTTCGGTATGGAAGTGAAACGCAGAATAATGTTGGGAGCATTTGTATTGAGTGCAGGATATTATGATGCTTATTACAAGAAGGCACAATCTGTAAGAAATCTGATCAAGAAAGAAATTGAGCAGATCTTAGATCGATATGATTTCATCATGATGCCCTGTACAACCGGGAAGGCCTGGAAATTGGGAGAAATGATGAAGGACCCTGTGGAGATGTACCTTTCGGATGTATTTACGGTATTGGCCAATCTTACGGGACAACCGGCTATTTCTATTCCTTTAAAAGTCGATAATGATACTCCAGATCATTATGGAGTACAAATTCTTGGCAAATCCATGCAAGAAAAGACTTTATTCTCATTTATTAACAATTCAATAAAACTGGCATAGTATTTGACATACAAGCAGTAATACTTTATAGATTATTGTAATATGTCAAAAGTCTTGCTTAATCCAACAAATGAGTATACATTTGCGGCCCATTTGAACATA
Organism: Saprospiraceae bacterium; assembly: GCA_013002995.1. Taxonomy (GTDB): domain Bacteria; phylum Bacteroidota; class Bacteroidia; order Chitinophagales; family Saprospiraceae; genus JABDLO01. The sequence continues at coordinate 7,340 of JABDLO010000274.1, forward strand.
TTATTGCATTTATTAATATATAAAAAATTTTATAACAAACAATTAGAGCCATAGAGAACAATATTTACTGAACATTATCCTGAACAAACGATTTTTTTAAAAAAAATTCCATGAACAAAATTAAATTTATTGCAAAGGCATTTGTGATAGGCTTGATTTCGCTTACTATTCATCCCCAATTAGCATCTGCAAATGATGCCAGTGAATATGCCTTAGAAGTCCTCGAACAGCGTTTTGAAATGCTGGACGGTCACTTTGACTACAGGTTGACACCTGAAATAGAGGAACATGTAAAAGCGTACACAGCCAAATATCGTAAAAGCACAGAAATCCTCCTTGGGAGAACAAACGTCTACTTTCCGCTTTTTGAGAAAGCGATTGAAGAAAAAGGACTGCCACAGGAGTTGAAATTTCTAACAATAATTGAATCAAACCTAAAACCTTATGCCAGATCCGTTGTAGGAGCTGCAGGCTTGTGGCAATTTATGAAGCCAACAGGCCGAATGATGGGGCTAAAGATCAACAGAGTTGTTGATGAAAGGAATGATCCAATTAAGTCCACACACGCTGCTCTTAATTATCTGAGCTATCTCCATGATATGTTTGGAGATTGGACACTTGCCATAGCCGCATACAATTGTGGACCTGGCAACGTCAGGAAAGCAATCAGGCGAGGAAATAGCAATGACTATTGGACAATCAGAAAATACCTCCCTAGAGAGACCAGAGCATATGTACCTAAATTTATGGCAGCCAGTTACCTGATGAATTATTATCTGGAACATGGATTAACACCATCTGGTGAGAAGCTGGAAGAAAACCCTACCACTGCGAGGATTTATAAGAAGACAGATTTTAAGTCGCTGGCCAAAATGGTAGATATGGATGTTAAGTCCATCTGGAGGCTTAATCCGATGTACATCAGAGGATATATTCCTGCGTCAGATAAAGGTTACTTCCTTACTCTTCCGGAAGATAAATTGTATCAATTTGCCCTTGAGGCACAGACAGAGTTTGATATTGTTTATCAGCCCATCGATAAAGAGGAGGAAATAACAGAGGTTGAAGACGCACCTGAAGTTGAAGTTTCAAGAGAAATGGTCTACATACCGCTTATTGAAGGGATTACTCAAGGATCGATTTCTCCTTCTAATCAGAGCGAAGAAGAGCAAAAAATCTGGGAACTTTATTACTCGTATGAATTACGTGAGACTGATGTGTACAATGAAGATGAAGATATGAGTGAACTGGGAAGATACGACTACAAGTATCATTTAGAACAGAAAGGGTCTTTTAAGGACATTCAGAATTATTTCTACAGACTATGATTTCACATAAATAGGATTTAATAACCTGTGATAAGCATCATCTTATCACGGGTTATTTTCGATTTCTGAATGTTGAAATTACATGGCTTGCTTTGATAGAATGTAAGCAATGCAAAAAGCGATTACGACAATTGTAATGCCATACATAAATATATTGTAGCATTTCCGTAGCCTGCTGTATTTATTACCCAGCGATTTACCTAAGAAAAACAAATCTCTTGTGATGGAGTTATCCAGGATATCTTCATCAGAAAGAACATTGATAATACCTTTCTCATAATCGTCATATTTCATTTTATAGAAATTACCGAAGAAGAATAGGTTAGATCTTTTAGACTTAACATCTTCAAGCGTTGAATGTCCACTCATCTTAATCGGCCTTGTAGCCAGGGTGGCATAAATCATTGATGTCACACATACGATGAGCAACATAATTCCAGGAATAAGCAGGTATGTATTGTTCAAGATCTGACCTGCAATTACAGGCAATGCAACCGTTATGATCAATGCATTAACAGAGAGCATAATATTGGCTTTGTTATCAGCAATGGCACTTAAGTCTATGTGATTTCTCAGGGCTGTTTTAAATTGAGTCTGAGCCGATTTACTGGTTGAAATACTTGGTTTATTCTTGGCCTTTGTCTCAAGGATTTTTTTGATGGTCTTTAAATTGGTTTTTTTTCCTTTATTGTAGAGCTTGTGTGCGGCTTCACTGTGATAATTGTGACTCTTGATGAATTGATAATTCATGTTGTGCCATTCTGTATCTGTAAGAGGATAACCTCTTGTGAATGAAAGTTCTTCTTTTAGTGCTCTGCTTTCCACCTGATAGAGTGGATCAGCAAGACCTGATAAGTCGGCATCTCGTATAATTTCCTGGCAGATACCTTCAGGTGTGGCAAATTTTTTAGTGGATAGGATGAGGGCTTCAATTGCTTTTATCCTTTCTTCTGATATGCCATTTCCTGAAAGAAATGATCTGGCATTGTCAGCACTTCTTTCTTCGTGTCCGGTAGGGCCATCAGTAAATCCGGTATCGTGGAAGAGGGCAGCCAGTTGCAGATCAGTTATCTGGTCTTCAGAAAGACCGGATAATTGACCAATTTCTTTCACAGCCTGAAATACCTTCATGGTATGTTGGATATTGTGATAAGTATATCCCTTGTCGACCTTTTCCTTAAATATTTTCTTTACTTCTGACTCTGCCTGTATCAGTAATTCCTTTCCAGAAGACATGCGTTATAAAATTTTAGTAAAAATAACAATAAACTTAGTGGCAATCACTATTGCTGATGGATAGCTGAATTCATTTTTGTTGAAATGATGCATTTAACGGAAGAATAGATTTTTATACTCCCTTAACTTTTAGAGAATATCTGTTTTCTCTTCATCAGCATCAGACAATGGCGATGATAGGGGAGAAATATCATTTACAAAATTGCACCATTTACATTTTTCATCACCACAACCGGGAAATTGATGAGCATGTATGCCTTCATGTGCCTGCTTGAGCTGTTCAGTAACCAATTGTATATCCAGATCAGATATAGGAAGCGACTTTACAGTATACTTATCGTTCTTTTTCTCGGTAAAATCCATTGTCCCTTTACCGAATCGGTAATTGTGCTTTTTATCGGCATCAATGAGCATCTTATAAAATACCAGCTGTCGCCAGTATTTACCCCCGAGGTCATCAGTTCCAAGTGGAGGTTTAAGATCGGGAGCCTGGTACTTACCTGTTTTATAATCGACTACTTCTACCTGGTCTTTCCATATGACCAGCTTGTCCAATTTACCTTTAATAGGAATTCCCTGATGGCTCACATCATCTACCACATGTTCAAGTTTGTAACCGTCCGGAGCGAGCCAGTGCTTATGGTATTCGTCATAATAATCCTGTAATGATTGCCGGCCATGGATCTGGTGATTTTCATATTCAAGAAGAGTGAAGTGGGAATGATACTTCTGCAATCCTTTTTCATATAAAGCAAGGAGTTCATCAGCAAGCGGAAGTGGTCCGTCCGGTAATACTTCATCAACCTTCCGGAAATAAAACTCCAGGGCATAATGGATGGCATTGCCGTATCCCATGCGGTCTGTCCTGGCCATAGGAACCCTGAGGATGTTCTCAAAGTAAAATGTGAGTGGACAATCAAGGTACTTATTCAGGCTGGTGGCACTGTGTTTAAAGTCTTTTAGTAAATCATTTAATAACTCGTGGTCGATGAAAGAGGTTTTACCTTCTGTCATTTTTAATTGACTGGCCAGATATTCCATGACTTTTCCATCGTCTACCTGCTGAGGAGATTCTGGAACTTCCAGGCCACATTCATATATAAATTCTGCTCCTTCAATGGCTTTATCCTCTTTGTCAAAATCACTGAAAGATAGCTGAACTTCATCTTCTGCCCTGGTTAGGGCTACGTAGAACAACCTTCTATCGTCTTCTACATCGCTTTTTTCAGTTGTAGGTACGAGGATGTCGGGATACTTATAACCGCGATTGATGTTTTTCTTGACCCAGGTCTTTTGCTGAAGCTTGATAAGAAATACGTGTTTGAATTCAAGGCCTTTAGAGCTGTGAGCCGTAACGAAATTGATGCCTTCCTCTGTTCCAATGGTCTGTTGTACGGGTATGGCTATAGAATGAGTTTCCATCTTATCTATATCTGCTAGCAGATCACTCAACTGGTAGGATTCATTCTTTGCCGATTGGTCTTTGACAAAATTCAGAAAGGTTGTCATCACCTGCAATTGCCATTTCTTATCTGATCCTCTTAATATTTCATAGAGCCAACCCGATGTGGTCATTATTTTCTCTACAAGAACTTGTAATGTGTCATTGATGGCAGATTTCATCCAGGAGTCTATGGTCAATCCTGCCTTGAGAATAGAATCAATGTCTGTGATGTTGAGGCTTTCCAGTACATCCTTATTCCCCAGTGCTTCTCTCCAGTTGATGTCATCTGATTCATCGTCCGTCCGTCTTGATGTATAAATACTTATAAGGGCGATATCGACCGGATTGATGTTAAGGCAATTGAGGTGAAGCAATTGAAACAGTCGCCTTTCCTCACTGAATGGAAGTTTCAGTTCTCCGTTAATATAATAAAGGATGTTGAGTAATTGCTTTATTGCCGGGAGGGTAAGGACATCAACCTTTCTCTTGATATTCAATGGTACACCCCGATCACTTAAGAAGTGTACCATCTGTTCTACATTTTTGTGTTCTTTATATATTACAGCAATATCGCGATGGTTAACACCTGATTTCACCAATTCGTTGATGTGCTGGATAACTCCCACTTCTTCCTGATCAGGATTGCGATACCGCTTTATAACTGGTCCGGTCACAGGACGATCCGGATTGGACCGGCTTTCTACGAGATCCTTGGTTAATTCAGAATCATTATAGACCATCCGTTCTTTGTTGTTCTCGATGACATTTTTGGCAATATCAAGAATGGATTGATCAGAGCGGTAGTTGTTTTCCAGGACGATGACGGGAGCCTGGAACTTGTCTCTGAATTCCTGTATGTTACTCATATTGGCTCCCTGGAACCGGTAAATCGACTGATCATCATCTCCCACGGCAAATAAATTGGGTTGATCCCAGTAGTCTACCAGTTGGAATACCACTTCATTCTGAGCACCATTGGTGTCCTGGTATTCATCAAGAAGTAGATATTGAAATCGTTCCTGGTATTTTCCGAGAAGTTCGTCATTGTTCTTAAAACGGTCTATGACCCATAAGATCATGTCCTGATAATCGAATCGCTCCATTTTCTCCATCGATTGGTTATATACCTTGAGAAGTTGCGAGGCAGCATAGGTTTTTTTATATTTTTCCATTTCTACCTGAAACTTCTTCTCTTTCAGGTCTCCTGCCTGGTATACTTTTCCGGTTTTCCGATCGGTGTATTTCCGTGTATAGATATAGTCTTTGTGTTCTCTGAGTAGTTCTTCCTGTTCTTTTAATCCCGCTTTAAAGTCTTCTTCTGTCCAGTACTCCTTCTTCATGTTCTCAAAAAGGTCCAGGAGATTTTTCATGTCGAAATAAATATCACCACGTAGTCTTTTCAGAGGATGGTCATAGGGTAGGCCTTCGATCAGTGCTCGCATGATATCCACTTTTTCAAGATCGGATACCAGTTGTAGTTCTCTGTAGTCCCCAAAGTATTCAAGATTTTCCTGGATCACCTGGTTGCAGAAAGAGTGGTAAGTATAGATGCCCACCTGGTAGGCTGAGTGTCCTATGTATTTTAATAACCTGGACCTCATGGCATAGGCTCCTGCATCGGTAAAAGTGAGACATAGAATATTATGAGGCTTGGCATCTGTTTCCTGGAGGATTCTACCCACGCGGATGGCGAGTAATTCTGTCTTTCCTGTTCCGGGACCGGCTAGAACGAGCAATGGTCCCTCAATATGGTCAACAGCCTTTTTCTGTTGGTCATTCAGATTGTGATATGCCTTATCGAAATCTCTGGAATTAATCATTCACACCAAATAAATCAAAGTAACAGTATATGAAGGTTGCAACTATCTGCTGACAGCTGAGAAAACAAAAGTAACAGCTAGTAACCAATACTCGGTATTTTTTAAATATTGTTTTTTATTATTTGAGCTTGAGTCTACTGTCTAGGTGAATAGTATCGTATTCAATATTCGGTAGAGGTCAGGAGACCTTCCCTTTAATTGAGGTTTAGAGTCTATTTTATCTGTAAGGAGAAAAGGATATAATATACCTTCTATAATTCGTAGTACTTAAGCAAAGGTCTCCTGACCTCTTGCGAGTATTTCAAGCGGATAGAATGGATTTACGCGGATGATTTTTATAATTTCTCATAGATTCATTTCAGTCAAAATAATTAAGAGCAGACTTGTCTTGATTGTTTTATTGTTTAAGGATTGCTATGACCTTAGTGGCCTTAGTGTCTCCTGAATGGTCTTAGTGGTAAAGTTCAATATTCGGGAGAGGTCAGGAGACCTTCCCTTTAATTGAGATTTAGAGTCTATTTTATCTGCAAGGAGAAAAGGATATAATATACCTTCTATAATTCGTAGTACTTAAGCAAAGGTCTCCTGACCTCTTGCGAGTATAGAATGGATTTACGCGGATTTTATCTCAAAAATTAATGTTTCATTGACAATACATTAAACCTTTGCCTTTTACTACAGTCTAAAAAGTACAGTGAGAGATTAAAGATAGATCAGCAAGCACAGCTGCCCTTCGGTCCAGGATCGTTGAGGCAGCTATTTTTTTTTAGTGTAACTGTTTAATTGTGTAAGATGCTGGGTGACCTTAGTGCAATCTGAGTGTCCTTAGTGGTAGAATAAATGAAACTTTTTTAATCTCCCCGTCTCGACTCTCGAAGTCTCTCCGTCTAAAAAATAACCTCACATTCACCCAAATGGGTGAGAAATCCCTAAGGATATTCCCCTATTTTTGTAATATAGACAACAATCTATGGGTCAGACTTAAAGAAGTTTTCGATCTTTAAGAAATAATTGATTAATTTGCTAATCCTTAATCGGGGCGCAATATAAATTCCAGAGTTTTATTATTTTAAAGCGATCAATTACTCATTGATACATGTCGTTTGCTCATTGAACCAGAATGTATCAAAGGAAATACTTATTTTTGAAATTATATAAGTGGCATTGATGTTGTAATGTTTACTACAGTTGTAATCATTCCGATCTTCGAGACCAACATTAAATAAAAACAAGAAACATGTTTAAAAATTTACTAACCCTAATCATCTGCCTACTAGGTGTTTCAGCCTGGGGACAACTGATTAATGATGGTGCAACGATTGTCATTGAATCCGGAGCTACCTTGGTTGTGGAAGGCAGTGTAACCAATAATGTCAACGGTGTCATCACTAACAATGGTACACTTGAGGTTAAAGGAGACATTACTCATAATGGGACAACATTCGACTTATCTGCCTCCACATCAAAATTAATCTTATCCGGGACTGGAGCTACTGATATTTCAGGAACTCCATTGTCTGCATATGCAGTTGAGATGAATAAATCCGGGGCTGATGTTACTTTGTCCACTGGTTTTACTATAAATAATAGTCTTGCTTTCTTGGGAACGAATAATGGAGATCTTGATATTGCAGGATTTGACCTTGTAATTAATGGAGGTGATATAACTGGAACATTTGCAAACAATAGTCACATTAACACCTCAGGTGCAGGAGTTATTCAGTTAAATAAATCTTCAGCTGGTGCATATTTGTTCCCTGTTGGGGATGGAACTTCATATACACCAATTACAGTAGATGCTTCATCAGCATCATTTGTGAGTGGTTCAAATCTGAAGGTAAATACTGAAAGCACTGCAAGTACTAATAAACCTGCTGATGCAGATGCATATCTTAATAGGGTATGGAATGTAGAAGCTACTAATATCTCTAATTATGCTCCTACTATGACAGCAGAATATGCTCAATCTGATGTTGTCCTGACAGGAGGGGCAACAGAGGATAAAATTTTAGGTGCTTCTTATGGGACTGGAGGCTGGACATATATGGCAGCCACCGGAGATGATGGGACTAACACTCTTACAGGAAGTGTTGATCGAGCAGTTGAAGAATTTACAGGAACTAATTTTTATGGTAAAGGGGATTTCAAAATTTTCTTTCAAGGAGCAAATTTGGGTGGTGGATCAACAATGTCAACAGCACTAAATTCAAGTATACCTTTAACTAGTCCTTATCACGGTTCGATTACAGCTCCTTCAATTCCTGTAAATGCAGTTGATTGGATAAAGATTGATTATTATGATCAAACTATGACCACATTAAAAGGTTCTACCAGTGCTTTAGTATTATCTGATGGAACTGTTGTTGATTTTAATAATTCCACCGACTTGCCAAAATTTAAGGATGGGACGCTTATGGGCCACTTTGTATTTAGTCATAGAAATCATATGGCTTTTAGGACAAATGCTGCTATTGATACAGGCTCACCAACTTTTCAGGATTTTACTTCCAATATAAATGTATATGTTGATGGATCAATCTTGACAAATACTCCTTTAAACTTAACCAATGGTAAACATATGATGTGGTGTGGAGATGCTAATCAAAGTGCTACAATTAATTCCACAGACTTTGCGATTGTTAAGTTTTTTAGTGCAACAACACCTTCAGGTTATTTAGATTACGACTTAAATTTTAGTGGAGCAGCTAATAGTACTGATTTTAGTATAGCTAGAGCCTTTACTGCAGTTACTAAATCAGCACATCAATAAGATTTTAATAAATAGATTATGAAAAACATTTTTTACACTCTGATATTAATATTTTTCCTAGCTTTTAATATAAATGGCCAGGAGCTTCGATTTTCATTTTCAGTTACAGAAATTGCTCCTGGAGTTTCAGAAGCAACTGTTTTCGTTGAAAGGCCATCTGGGGGATCTGAAAATATAACTTCATTTAATTATGGTTTTCATTTTAATTCTGACCAAACCAATATTTTGGGCTTTAGTCATGGCCAAACTAGTGGAGGATTCACACCTAGTCAAGTTAATAATTCAATTGATGCCTCAGGTTTGACGGGATTGGGCTGGGCACCTGAATTGACTGGTGCAATAATTGACGTTCCATTTGGGGCTTATGATAGACTTTTTATTGGATCTGCAGCAGATGCTAATGCTATTCCTTTCACACAAGGCGGAACTGATGTATCGACTAAAGTTCCAATAATTAAAGTTAAATTTGATAATACAATTGTACCTCCACCTGCAAGGGTGTCATCTCCTGATGCTGTAATATTTATGGGAGGAACTGACACGCCAGGTGCTGGTGCTTGGAGATATGCTGATTTCTTTTTTAATGAGAATCCTATAGTTGTAGATCCTACATCTCAAAGGGAACAAGCTCTTCCAATAGTATTAAAATCTTTCACAGCTCAAGCCTACTCAGAAAATTCAGTCTTATTAGACTGGACATCTTCAATTGAAATCAACTCCTCCCACTTCGACATTGAAAGAAGTGAAGATGGATTGAGCTGGGAGAAAGTAGGAGAGGTACAAGCTGCTGGAAATAGTGATATAGAAAGAGATTACAGCTTTATAGATAGAAACATACAGTTGAGGAGAAATTCCACTAAGGTCTTCTACTATAGATTGAATATGATCGACCAGGATGCTTCTCAGGAATACTCAGAAGTAAAAGCCGTAAGATTAACCCATGAAGGATATGCTGATGTTACCGTATTCCCTAATCCTACTGCTGAGTTATTGAATATCGACGTCTCCAGTGACCTGGAAGATGGCAATATAAAATATGAGATTACAGATATAAAAGGCCGCCGCCTTATTACCGAAAGTATTGACA
>JABDLO010000280.1 GCA_013002995.1 Saprospiraceae bacterium
GGTTTGGAAGTTCCTTTATTAGGATCCGGCGGAGAGTCCATAGGTTTGGAAGTTCCTTTATTAGGATCCGGTGGAGAGTCCATAGGTTTGGAAGTTCCTTTATTAGGATCCGGCGGAGAATCCATCGGTTTGGAAGTTCCTTCTGATTTTCCGAATAACACACTCTTTAATTTATCAAAAAAACTAGCCATTGGAATTGTTTTAAAATGATTGTCGTTATTGAGTTTACTTGCTTGAATATAAGGAAATATCCGTATAATTACGCTTACAGGTAAGAATTGATCAAGCTCAATCCCGACTTATTATGGATTTGAAAACATTCTATCAGGAATGTGTTAAAAGGAAAGTATTTAAAGGAATCTCAATTTATGCCATCTCATCCTGGCTGATTATCCAGGTTGCGGCAACTACTTTCCCCTACCTGGGATTTCCCTCAGAAGCTGTTACAACAGTAATTATCCTGGTATTAATTTGCTTTCCAGTATCCATACTTTTTTCCTGGTATTACAACGTAGTTCCCGAGCCTGAAGATGAAGATGCGGATAAGCCATCAATAAGTAAAAAACAGAAGGAGTCCAATAAAGTATTCTATATCGTCATCAGCCTCATTACAATTCTTGTGTTGATTTTGATCTTCATGGTTTCAAGGAAAAACTTTTCTCAGGGACAAGTTGAAGGTAGGGTTCCAATGTTATCAGAATTGGCATCAGATCAGATTGCTGTCCTTCAATTTAGTAATAATTCCATCGATCCAGGTCTTGATGTTGTAGGGAAAATGGTTGCTGATTGGATAGCACATGGTATCATACAATATGAAATTGCCCCGGTGGTGAATTATGAATCCATAAACCAATATGCAGCAATGGGCAATGGGGGACAGATTCTCGAAGGGAACCTGAATGCTCTGGGAAATGTCACGGCATTTTCCAAGATGATACGTGGGGCATTCTTCCTTAATGGTGATGACCTTATTTTTCAGAGTGAAATAATTGACAGGACAACAGGTGAGCAGTTTGCTTTTCCCAAAGTTACTTGCCCCAAGGATGAACCATTAATAGGAGTAGAAACGCTGAAGCAACAGATTCTATCCTACTTTCTAGGTCCCAAAGAAATTGTAAGTGGTCAGTATGTGCCCTTATATGATGCCTATAAAGAATTTATCATAGGTCGTGATTATTGGAGGGATGATTATAATCTTGCTGAATCTCACTTAGATCAATCATTAGAAATTGATCCAAATTTTTATCGAGCTGCTTACTATAAAACCATCATGTATTATAATCTGAGACTCTATGCTGAAGCGGACTCTCTAGCTTCTATGTATTCAACCCGGTTTCAAGGTGAAGGCCATGATAAAGAATGGTTTGATTATCTAAAATTATTGATGGATGGACGATATGTTGAAGGTGTAGAGAAATACGAGAAGCTTTTCCGGCAACAACCGAGTAACCTCTATGACAATGGAGCTATGATGGTATGCAGATATAACCTTTTGAACCAGACAGCCAGAATAGATGAAATATATTCACTAATAAATGAAGAGGAAATTGATTATGAGAAGTGTTCATACTGCAGAATAAGATCCAGAATAAAATTATTGTCGGAAATCGATCTGGGTAATTATCAGGAGGCAATGAATATAGCAGAATCAAAAAGTGTTTTACACTCAGATTCCCGATTTTCGGAAGCATTGATTAAAACATATGTGTTTAGTGAACAAACAGAAAAACTGGATTCATATTTTTTGTCTAGGACTTTTAGACTGTTTCCTGTTTCGGAACAAGGGTATCTTTATTATTTAGCTGGACGAGAGTATGCTATTAAGGGAGACAAAGCAATGAGGAATAAATATGTTGACCTCGCTTTGAGCAGGTATAACCAAACAGATAATTATATAAGAAAAGCAAGATGTTATTATCTAAAAGAAGAATATACTAGAGCTACAGAGTTTTTCATTGCAAAAAATGAAGAATGGAAAGCAAGTCATAATGGTGAGCCACATGTATATTCATTATCCAGATTAGCTGCTATCAATCAACTCCGAAATCTCAAACCTGAGGCTGATGCATTAATTCAAGAAATACAAGCCAATAAAGGAGAATATGACTATGGGTATACTACTTATTTGATCGCTCATGTGCATGCAATATCAGGTAATAAAGAGAAGACAATAGAATTGCTGGAACAATCATTGCTAGAAGGTAAGAGGTATGGAAACCTTTATTTTCAGAATGACCCCCATCTACGGGAATATTTTGAGGATCCCGGTTTTAAAAAACTATTGTCTTATTGGCATTAATTTAACCTTAAAATGATGCAGACAACTGATTCACTTGCAACTGCTCAACCTTCGGTTCAGACCGATACTGCTGATATATTTCCTTATCTAATCGACCTAGCTGATGTTCTGGTATGGCCAATAGTATTGTTAATCATTCTCTGGTTTTTTAACAGAGAGTTCAAAGGAATTTTTAAACGACTCCAATCTATTGAAGCAACTAGCAGTGGTCTTAAGATATCGACTTTTGAAAAAACACTAGATAGGATCGAATCCATCTCGGATACCGTAGCCGAGATAACAGGGACTTCTAAATCTATGGCTGCACCACCAGATCCATTCGGACCTACTGATCCCAGGATGAAAGTCGCAAAAGTACAGGTTGACCTTGATTACAAACTCAAAAAGAAAGCAGCAGCTAAAGGGATTGATGTATCATCAGAAATGTCAACCAGCCAACTTGCCGCCCATCTTCATAGTAAATCAGTCATTAAAGATGAAGAGTTTGAAGTCATGAAAGGATTGATCGAACTTTCAGATAATGTGATGAAAGGATATGAAGTTTCTAAAAAGGAGGCCAATACAATTTTGGAAATATTTGGTAAACTTCCGTAAATTACCATCGTATAAGATATTTATAAAACTTAAGGAATGGCAGAAATATTTGACAACGCCCATGCCCTTTTAATAGGTGTGGGAAAAGATCTTCCGTTTACGGTAGATGACGCGAAGGCTTTTGAGGAAGTATTTACAGATCCCTTAAAAGCGGCTTACAATCCCAAAAATGTAAATCTTGTTGCAGAAGAAGGAGCTACTAAACAAGGGATCGTTGATGGTTTTGATCGCCTCATCACAGATACAGATGAGAATTCAACAGTCGTTGTTTATTATTCCGGTCATGGAGCAGTGACTCAAAGTGGAGATACTTTTCTTTTAGTACCTCATAATTATGATCCCATGGATTTTAAAACGTGGGTGATGGCTGATGAGTTTTCTGAAAAGATATCACAGATTAAAGCAAAGAAGATGGTTGTCTTGCTCGATGCATGTCATTCTCAGGGGATGTCAAAATCCGTTGATAATATGACCGCCCCTACAAAGCCTGTATCAAAGAATGTAAGAACACTTGCAAGTGAACTTTCTAAAGGTTCAGGCCGTGCCATCTTGTCCAGCTGTGAGGATAATGAATTATCATGGAAATTACCTGGGGATAAAAATAGCCTTTTCACAAAGACCATCTTAGAAGCCATGCAAGGTATGCATCTTCGTGAACCAGAAGAAAAATTTGTTGATATGCTTCAGATCATTCGGTATGTATTTAAGCAAGTACCTGAAAGATCCAAGACGGTAGGACAGAATAATGAGAAAAAGCAGCATCCTTTTGTTAATAGCATGACCAATCTCAGTTCGGATGGTTTTCCTATATGTTTTTTACCTGAAGGTGTAAGAAAAAGTATTTCTCCTCCGGTTCAAAAATCCAACGATCTGTTACAACAAGAAAAGAAAGGTATAGAAAGAAATGTTTCACTTCTTTTGAGAAAGATTGAGTTTATGGAAGGTAAGGAATTGATGCTTTCTGATCCTGCTCAATTATTTACAGTACAAGAGCAGATTTTAGAATTGAAGGATAAGCATGCAGAATTCAAAAGAAGGATAGACACCATTCTGGGATACATTTAGGCCATTAATATGTATCCGCATTGACTTCATGACCCTGTCAATAAAGAAATGAATTCATCTTTCTTTCTACGGCTGATGGGAATCTCATCTCCATTAGACATTAGGATATATCCCCCCTGCTCTTTTATGTATTTTGATACAAAATTGATGTTGATGATGTGAGATTTATGAGGCCTGAAGAAAGTATGAAGAGGGAGAATGGATTCTACTACCTTAAGTGGTTTAGACACAATGATCTCCTTACCCGACTCTAATTTCATATTGCAATAGGATCTGTCAGCTTCCAGCCTTATGATTTCATTCACTTGATATACATTAATGCCATCTAGGGTATATATTGGAATTTTTCCTTGCGGTAAACCATGTACCTGGTTGACCAAAGCCTTTATTCTGTTATAAGCCAATTCTGAGCTGAGAGAAATTTTAGCACGCTCAATGCTTTGGGTCAATTCATCAATGCTGAATGGTTTAAGTAGGTAATCCACTGCATTGTATTTAAATGCTTTGATGGCATATTCATTAAAAGCTGTTGTAAAAATCAAAGCAAAATCTATTTCTTCCAATTGGTCAAGCAGATCAAATCCTGTTCCATCATCCAGATCAATATCGAGGAATAAAATATCCGGTTCTAATTCTTCAATAGCCTGAATTCCTTCTTTTACAGTTGCAACGCAACCCACGACCTTCACTTCAGGAACATACTCCCTAATGAGTGTCAACAGAAGGGATTGTGCATCTTCTTCATTTTCAATAATGAGTGCTCTCATATCAACAATAAATATAATAACTGCTATTCATATTCACTCAGTTGTATTCTTATTGTAACTGTTGTTCCTTTATTTTCATGATTATTCTCAACTAATATATTGTCGGCATCAGGGTATTCATCATTATAAAATTTCAATCGTTGGCCGGTAATCGACATTGCCATCGATTTATGGGTTTTGTCAGATTTTTCCGGATGGTAACCCACTCCGTTGTCTTCCACTAATACGATAAGATCCTCATCGGTCATATTAAATGATATTTTGAGCAATCCTTTTTCTTTTATGCCTTTAAATCCGTGTATAATTGCATTTTCTGCAAATGGTTGGATCATCATGGGAGGAATGACTATGTCATCAAGATCAAGCTCATCATCATAGACTAGTTTATAGTCAAATTTTCCTTTGAACCTCATCTGTTCCATTTGGATATAATTTTCCAGCATATCAATTTCTTTCTGTAAGCTTATGGTTCCAGATGTTGAAGCAGATGCTTCCAGTGTATTTCGTATCAACTTCGCAAACTGGGTGAGGTAGACCATCGCTTTCCTTTTTTCATTGATGGCTATGTAGTTCTGGATTGAATTTAAACAATTAAAAATGAAATGTGGGTTCATCTGAGCTTGTAAAGCTGATTTCTCAAGTCTCACAATTTCAGTCTCAAGGCTGTGTGAATACCTCATCCTTCTGAAGAACTCAAGGAGTAAAAGGGTTGAGAGACATATGATCTCGAAACTATGCCCGATGATTCCTCCATAATGAATATAAATGTTAAATGGAATGATCCCCAATAAACTCAATGGCTTCACTACAACACCCAAAATCATTATAGAAAATGCGAGAAGGAAATATTTGGCATACGCCACTCGACGACGGACGGCATTATAACCTATAACCAAGGCATAAAAGAAGGTTGCTCCGACTACAAATAAAACCAGGTAATATTGTATGATGAAAATTGAATCAATACGTATCAAACCCGAGAGTAATAAAACAATAGCTGTTATGATTAACCCAAATAATATCCTGAAGAGAATTAAATATCCCACTTTAGACTCCTGAACTTTGAATAAATGATATATCAGCATTAGGAATGAAAAAGTGGAACCCAGAACAAATGCAAAAATGAATGGCTCCTCTAGTTGCGGTGAAGAAGGCCAGAAATAAACATCTCCGTACCCCAGTTCAACAAAAAAATATAATCCAGTAAAGATGAGGTAAAGCAAATAATAAAAATGAGTATGATCGTATTCTGCAAGGACCAGGCTTGCAGATACAAATAAGATGAATAAAATGACAAGTCCCAAATACATACCTATGATTAGGCTCCTCCTGTCATCCATTGCTTCATAGTAAGATTGTGTAAAAATGTTAACTGGTATACCATAAGTAGCTCTGTTCCTAACATTCAAAAGGAAGGTAGAGGTGGAGGATGTAGATTCAAAAGGCAGTAAAATGTTGCGATGTTGTATTATTCTATTGCTGTATGGGACTAGGTCACCGGCATTTAGAATTTTTTGAATTCCATTCTGATCATATTGATAAATATCAATGATATCAGTCTGTGAATTATCTAATTCCAGAATCAATGACCTAGCCTCTGACTGGTTACCGATCATCATGTAATACCAATTATTATTAAGGACCTCATCGGTAGATATGATACCTTTAGATGGTTCTGAATTAATGACACAAGGATTTAATTTAAATTCAGAAGTGTCGCTGACCTGATAAATAGAAGGGTGAAGTACGTTTTGACCTGGATCAAAGATGTCCTTTGTCTTATTGCATTGACCTGTAAGATTAAGGTGGGATAGAAAGGATAAAACGATCACCCATATTCCGGTCAATCCAAACTTACTCATCACATTTACTTAAGATAGGCAGTTGGAAGTGGATGTTCCTTGGATTCATTCAGCCAATAAATGCTAATGATCCACCATCTCTGTCCATCATTCATTAATTGTATGCTGTTGATTCCTCTGGCAAAAGGCTCAGTATCCTTAGAAGTACGGAAGGATGCATATGTACTGAAAGCGTGGGTGATAGTACCAAATGTCTCAACCTTTCTCGTAATTTCTTTTTCAAAAAAACCATTCTCCTCGAGCCATGCACCTGATCTTTCAACATAGTCTGATGGAGACAGAAAGGTTAAGGATGGTTTTCCCTCCTCTAGTCTTGTTGGAATCAATTTGGCCTCCTCAACGAATAAATATTTAAAAAGATCCCAATCCCGCTTAACTCCGGCATCACCGGAAATAACTTCGTACAATGTTTCTAAGGTAGAGTCAAGGGTCTTGACCTTAGATAAATATTGATCTTGTTGAGCTGAAGTATTCATATTACAGAATAGGAAGATAATGACACTAAAAACAAGTTTCATAGAATAACTTTGGATACAATATATGTGTAATGTATCAATTATCTCATAGATAGTTGAGGTCAAGTCATATAAATCCTGTTCTTTTCTAATTCTAGAAAAGCCACAAAGGATAAAAGGTGTCTTTAATGTCAGAATCCGTCACAATCAATAACAATGTAATCACGGGTAGAATGATTACAAGTTTTTGGAGTTTTAGTGTAGTTTACCTTAGTTGCATTGTATGACGCATTCCTTACATTGTTTATGTAAGATATCATACTTATAGTAGATTAAAATTGTAAAATACCTTACATAATTACCTTTTTTTCAACAAATTACGATGAGATTATTCATAGAAATATTTTCATCATATATTGTTAATTAAACCATATGGGTTTACATATATGAAATCTAAAATTAAAGCTTGCCTGGTTCAGGATTCACCCGTTTTTTTCAATAAGAAAGCTACGATAGAAAAGATGATAAGGCACATTGAGACTGCTGCTTCATCATTAGTGGATTTAATTGTTTTTCCTGAATCTTACGTTCCGGGATATCCAAGGGGATTTACTTTTGGTGCTGACATTGGAAGGCGAACTGATGAGGGGAAGGAGCTTTATAGACGGTATAGAGACGAGAGTATAGATCTTAAAGGACCTGAATTACAATTAATAGAAAAGGCGTGTAATGCAGCAGGGATTTACCTTGTAGCTGGAATAACTGAAAGCGAAGGTATTTCAGGAAGCCTGTATTGTACGACATTATATGTCTCTCCATCTCAAGGTCTTATGGGCATTCATCGTAAGATTAAACCCACTGCTGCCGAACGGATTGTCTGGGCTGAAGGTGATGGGTCTACTTTGTCTACATTTAAGACTGAAATAGGGATTATAGGAGGGTTGACATGCTGGGAGAATTACATGCCTGCTGCAAGGATGGCGATGTACAAGCAAGGGGTTCAATTGTATATTGCTCCTACTGCCGATGCCAGGCCAGCATGGGTCTCCAGTATGCAACATATTGCCTTAGAAGGTCGATGTTATGTATTGTCTTGTAATCAGTATGTCACCAAGGATAATATTTCAGATCAATTTGAAGATCAGTTGATAAATTTCCCTGATATTTTATGCAGAGGTGGATCAATGATTGTTTCTCCCAATGGAGAAATACTCGCAGGCCCGGTGTATGATAGATCTGAACTTATGATTGTAGAAATCGATATGGATGAAATCTCTCGATCCAAGTTGGATTTCGATCCGAATGGACATTACACCCGGCCTGATATCTTCAGCTTTCATGTGAATGGACAACCTGATCCTTACATTGAGTCTGGGAAATAATCAAAATAATACATTAACTCAAAGTTAAATATGTAAGTAGTTCATTACAGAATTCAATCCGCGTGCAACATTGGTGATAATTTGTTGTTCATTTGTGTGACATTAGATATAATAAATCGTCATTAAAGGGAACTAATACACAGAATATTCTATTGTAATAGTCTTAATAAAATTAATTATGCAAGATATTCAGGAATTACTTACTGAAAACATAGAAATAAATTTGGATAAATCCGCCATGCATAAGTATGTAAAAAACATCATGATGCAGGATGAGGACAATGAGGTGAATATTCATTATTGGAATTATACTCGTAAGCACATCAAGACCCTTGAGGACTTTTCGGAGAATGTAGAAGGGTCTGAAAGAGAGTACAGAGTTACTGAGGCTGCTCTTTATTTTTTGTTTACAGGGTTGTCTAAGGATGATGATGATACTTTGAATCGCTCAAAGGAAATAGCGAGGGATTATCTGCTTAAAGCAAATATGCCTGATACTTTTATTGATAGGGTAGACCAGACCATGATGGCATATTATAGTCAGCATAAAGCGATCCATCAATCTGAAGAATTGTTTCAGGATATCATCCACCGATATATGGGTAAGAAGGAGATCATGCAAGTTCTCAAAGACAAATGGGTTGAGAGAAATACCATTATGGAGGATGAGATTGATTACGGAACCTTTCTGGTGAAGCAATTCCGCATCATGAATCGTCATGAGTATAATACGGATTATGCCATAAAATTATATGAGAAGAGGAAATTAAAGAACATTGAGGTCTTACATCGTGAGATTCAGATGATCAAAGGAAGTTACTCTCTAGGATCTAATAAAAGGGCAATGACCATGTTCAAGACAGCATTACGAAATCATATTGACCTGGTTCAGGTAGCTGATAAAAAGGCGGGTATTATGATAAGTATTAATGCCATTTTATTGACGTTGATGATACCGATATTGGGTGGTAAATTTATAGAGATTCAGCAATTTATTATTCCATATATCATTTTATTTATTACGTGTGGAATCACCGTAATTTTGGCTACTTATGCCACCAGACCACAAATTCAGAGCGGAAGGGTTAATCAATCAGAGGTCCAGAAGGGTAACAGGAGTTTGTTTTTCTTCGGTAACTTTTGGAAAATGCCAAAAAAAGAATACCAGGAAGCCATAAAAGCAGTCATTGTGAGAGATCAGACTTTTGAAAATTCAGTAATCAATGATTTGTTTGATCTGGGTAGAATTTTAGGTATAAAATATCAAAGGCTAAGATGGTGCTATACTGCATTTGCTGCAGGCATTGGTTTGACTTTGGTGACATTGGGGATTACCTATTTTCTCTAATAAATTCATGACAGAATACAATTCATAAACTATTACTACTCTTTTAACTGGTCATTGTTGTTATTCCGTTTATGGAATTAATCTTGTGGACATTTCATTTATTGCGCCTCTAGGATTAATATCCTGAAGATTGATAATTGAATATGTTATAAGAAATGGATTAATACAATTGTTGTAGAGTATTGCCCTGTATTGAACTCAATGATACCTCACAACCAACAACTTACCTCATATGTTCCTTCTAGTGAAATTATAATTAATTGAAAGTCAATTCCTTCCTTGGTGCAATTACACCAAGGAAGGTTGACATTCATAACTTATTGCTAATTAACTTCAACGCTACATAATTTAATTATTAACGAGTGACAACTATAATCCTACGTGTCTGAGTTATAAATTCACCAGTTAATTTAAATGTGTAAATACCGGGTTTGTATTCTGAAAGATCAATCATCAATCCTTTTCTTTCATTCTGAAGTTCAATCCTTTTAATTGAAGTCCCTAATTGATCGAAAATATGAATGGTTGCCTTGTCATAATTTTCCGGTATGTCAATGAATAATGATCCGTTCGTTGGATTTGGATAAAACTTAAATTCATCACTTTGATCCAATACCACTGACCTAATATCAGAGTATTCCTCCTGTCCATCATTATCCACCATTCTAAGTCTGTAATAGTATCTATTCGCTGATTTCGAAGACCTGTCTAAGAACTCATAATTTAATTCTGCATTTGAGTTTCCAGCAGCTTCAACAAAACCAATTTCTTCGAATTCTTTGAATTTATCGGTTCTTCTTTCGACGTAAAATCCTAAACTGTTAACTTCTGTCAAAGTAGTCCAATTTAGTTTAACAACACGTTCAACTGCAGTAGCAGTAAATGAGCCTAATTCTACAGGCAGTATCGTCTGCGGATTTAATCCTGCATCTATGGTCATATTTTCTTCACCTGCAGATAAAGTAATTATGCTGGTCATTCCCATAAATGGTTGTGCTTCAAATATGTCGCTATCCAATTCATCATCTCCCATATCCTGTGGAGTGATATTGTAAATAGGAGGATACTCGAAAGTCAGATAATAATTACCTGAACCTAGGTTATCAAATATGTAGTATCCATCAGGTTTTGAAGGATCACTTCCTGAAACAGTTGAAGCCACAAATGTGTCATCTTCTGTATAAAGCGTTATGATCACTCCATTTATACCTGTCTCAAAATCATCCTGGAGACCATTTTTGTCTAGATCATTCCACACATAATTACCAATTGAAGCATTCTTGCATTCAAGTTTGCCACATTCATCGAAGAATTCATTGAGTGCGGTCAAGAAGTCATTCAGATCGTTTAGATCTCTTTGAGATACATTAATGGTTCCTCCAAGAGCCTGATTAGCGTAAGCTTTCAGATCTTCCAGTGTACCTGTATAACCTATCGCATCAATAATGGATTGAGGTATTTCAATACAATCACCGATGTATGCATCTAATAATGACAACTTGAGTATGTTGAGAATCGGATCAAATCTGGTGTTGAGCTCAAAGGCAATCAATTGCGTTACTACTCCATTCTTGATCTCTCCATTATTGTGTAATGCAACTATATCTCCAGCATCAGAGCAATCTCCACCAGTCAATACAACTTGTGTGTTAGGCTTCAATGCTTTGGAGTTACCTCCTCCTGGAAGCAATTCAAGTATACATTCTACTGATCCTATGGAAAGGTAACTACCTGACAAGTCGCCAATAATCACTGGGTTTTCTAGTGATACTATTGTTTCGAGTATCTCCTCTGTGGTTGATCCATCATGTTTACCATTTGGATTACCCCAGAAACCTTTGGTGAAGGTGCAGATCTCCTCAGGTAACGGAATCAATGGCTCAGTATGGTCGTCCATATCCTCTACTGGTTGATCTTGAGGACCTTCTCCTGTGACTGTTGCTTCATTAACTTTCACACCCAGATCGAGGTCCATTTCTGTAATCTCATAAGTTCCTGTGCAGGTTACTGATTCTCCAGGTTCCAATATTCCATCGAATGTTCCACAATCAACAGTAATCATTGGATCGGTAAGAATTACATTATCCAGCGTCACATTTCCGTCATTTGTAATCAGGAATGTGTAGCTGATTGTTTCGCCTTCTTGAGCGAATCCATCACCTTCTCCTAGATCACCTGTACCTGCTATTCCATCAGGACCGTCATCGTTCCACATGCCTTCTTTAACGAGTGTAATGGAAGGATCTTGAGGAATTGGAACAATCTCATCATCAGGATCGTCTACTGGATCGTCATTTGGATCCATACCTACTGCTGTTGCGATATTTTCTACTGTTCCTGCATCAATATTTTCCTGTGTTAAGATGTAGAAAGCAGTACAAGTCACTTCCTCACCTGGTGCCAAGAAATCTATTGGATTGTTTTCCGGTGCACAGTCGATTAGTGACAATCCTGTCATCGGATCATCCAGTGACACATCGTGTAATGTTACATTACCTGTGTTCTTCACAAGGAAGGTATAGGTGATTGTCTCGCCTGGTTGTCCGTAGCCATCTCCTATCGTTGTAGGATCCACACCATCTCCATCATCGTTCCAGACACCTGTTTTGATGATTTGGATGGATGGGTCTTGAACAACAGGCACTTCTTCACTATCAGTTACAGGATCTGTCTGATCACTATCACCAGTAGCTGTGTTATCGATAAAGCCATTGTCAATAGGATTTACACCGTTGTTGTCTAAGTCATCTTGTGTAACTGTGTACATCACCATCACCGTACAACTTTCTCCTGGAGCTAAATTACCGCTACCACACACCTCATTGACTGTTCCTGTAAGATCATCATTAACTAGCACATTGGTTAAGTTAGCTGAACCATTGTTTGTTAATGTGATGGAGTACTTAATAATATCACCTTCCTCGTCTATGATTCCATTTCCTGCTTCATCTACTTCTATTGCTTCTTTTTCTATGGACAGGCTTGGATTCGGTACAGGTACGGTTTCGGTATCCGTTTGTGTATCTGTCTGGTCAC
>JABDLO010000307.1 GCA_013002995.1 Saprospiraceae bacterium
GTAATAGGGTCAAATGATCCTGGAAAGACTGCAATATTCATCTATTTTCATCTCCGTTAATGGAGGTACAAAGCTATAAGATTTCCGTAATATAAAAGCATTTAACGGGTGTCAATTCTAAAGGAATCAAGAAAGACATCCATAGTCTCATTAATGCTATTGTCAACTGTCGCAAAGACTTGTAAAACATAGAACTCATCTTCTATTACATAGGCCTTACTTTTTACAACTGCCTTTCCATTATTATACTTGATCCGATATAATATTCCGGGGTGCTCCTGGTATTGAATATCGGTGCTGTAGTCCAGTTGACCAACCAAATTTTCAACACTTTCTTCTATGGTTGCCTTAAAAAGATCCTGTATCAAGCCTGTAGTATCTAATGAAAGCAATGAATCCGGGTAAGAATAATGATGAACCATGTAAATGGCGTTGCGGTCATCCTTCCCAGGAGTACATCTGTATGAGCGAAATAGGATTTGCCCCATTTCAGTAAGAAATATATCTTCCTTGTAATCCATTTCAAATGGAACAGAAACTGTAAATGATGATTCCTTACTGGAATACTCAATCCATTGTCCTATCAATGAATTAGAAGCAATTAAGAGACCGATGATAAAAAAATACTTCACTATGTTTATGAATCGTTACTGATGCAATAACGCATTTTTCAGAGAAATGAGATCTCGAATCTTAACATTTACCATTTTATTAATATTCCTTGGTGCGTGCAAGGATGATAAAATAGTGCCAGATGATAATGCTTCAGATGGAGAAAAGCTGTTTTTTCAGGATTATAGGCCTCCAATGTATAAATGGGGTTATCTCAATATTAAAGGCAGCCTCATTATTCAAGATGAATATGATGATGCAAGAGATTTTTCAGAAGGACTTGCAGCAGTTAATCAAAAAGGGAAGTGGGGATATATCAATAAAGCAGGAGAATTAATCATACCTTTTCAATTCAGGGCTGCCGGAGCATTTTCTTGTGGTTTGGCAAAGGTTCAGGATTTTGAATACCACGAATATTACATCGAGAAGAACGGAAACATTCCTTTTCAAATTAACGGTGAAGAGCTGAGCTCTTTTTCAGATTGTCGTGCAAGAATATTTAATGACCCATATTATTTCTTCATTAACAATAATGGCAAGGTAATAAGTGATACAACTTTTGTAGCTGCTGCTAATTTTAAAAATGGTTATGGTAAAGTTAAGTCGGAAGATGGTTGGAATGTAATTGATCCTTCAGGAGGTTTAGCTTTAAATAAATCTTACGACAAATGTGATTACCCCTCAGATGGAATGGTGAAGGTGAAAGAAGGAAGTATTATTAAATATATAACGCTGGCTGATCAATCTGAATCAACAGAATTTAAGCAAGGGACAAATTATCATAACGGAGTTGCTGCGATCGTAAAGAACGGTTATGTCCTGGTCGATAAGCAGGGTAATCAATTGTCAAAAGCTTACGATGCCCTTCAATTTCTAGAAAATGATAGATGGCTATATTTTAGAAATGAAAAGTGTGGATTATTGACCAATAATGGAGAAGAACTAACTCCAGCAATCTATGATATCATTTACAGATTTGATGATAAAGCAACAGCTTATTCCAAGGGGGATATGTGGGGTGTTATAGATACCAATGGCAATGAAATAACTGGACCTGTTTTCCCATTGATGTGGGAATTCAAAGATGGAATGGCAAGAGCAATATTCAACGGAGGAGTGGGCTTCATCGATCAATCCGGCTTTCAGGTCATACCACCTTATTTCATAGAAGTGAGAGATTTTTCAGAAGGGATGGCCCGTGTTCAAGTGATCCGATAAATGTTTCATTTTAATTTCTTCCTTTGTGAACCCTATTGCATTGTTACATGTCTTAAGGTAAAATAAAAATGCATTTATATGAGGTTCTTCTATAGACAGGATTGTTCTATATTTGCACCACTAAAAATCTGACAAAACTTCAAACATGGATAACAAATTTGATATCATCATTATAGGAAGTGGTCCTGGTGGATACGTTGCTGCCATCAGAGCATCACAATTGGGAAAAAAAGTTGCAATTGTTGAAAGAGAAAATCTTGGTGGCATCTGCCTTAATTGGGGATGTATCCCTACTAAAGCATTACTTAAAAGTGCTCAGGTATTTAATTACATCAGCCATGCAGAGGACTATGGGATAAAAGTCAGTTCAGGAAAAGTAGATTTTGATGCTATGATCAAGAGGAGCCGTAGTGTTGCGGATGGGATGAGTAAGGGTGTTAATTTTCTGATGAAAAAAAATAAGATCACTGTAATCAATGGTACTGGTAAATTAGCCAGAGGCAAGAAAGTAGTGGTCACAGATAAAGATGAAAAAAAATCAGAACTGTCTGCAGATCACATCATCATTGCAACTGGAGGAAGAGCTAAAGAACTACCATCACTACCTATAGATGGTAAAAAGATAATTGGTTATAGAGAAGCAATGACACTGGATAAACAACCTAAGAAAATGGTGGTTGTCGGTGCTGGTGCCATCGGTGTTGAGTTTGCTTACTTTTACAACTCTATAGGTACTGAAGTAACCGTTGTAGAATACATGAAGCAGGGCCTTCTTCCCCGTGAAGATGCTGATGTTTCAAAAGAACTGGGTAAAATCTATAAAAAGGCAGGGATGAAGGTAATGGCAGACAGTGCTGTAACTTCGGTTGACATCAAAGGCAAAGGATGTAAGGTCTCTGTCAAAGGGAATAAAGACGGAAAAGAGGAAGTCATTGAATGTGATATTGTGCTTTCAGCAGCCGGAGTAACTCCCAATACTGAAGATATCGGATTAGAACTCCTTGGAATAAAAACAGATCGCGGTATGATCAATGTAGATGATTACTACCAGACCAATGTCTCTGGTATATATGCCATCGGAGATGTAGTAGCCGGACCGGCACTTGCCCACGTTGCTAGTGCTGAAGGAATCACATGTGTCGAAAAAATTGCAGGACATCATCCTGAGGCCATTGACTACGACAACATACCGGGGTGTACTTACTGCTGGCCAGAAGTAGCAAGTGTAGGCCTTACCGAGCAAGCAGCAAAGGATAAGGGATTCGAATTAAAGATAGGAAAGTTTCCATTCACAGCTTCTGGTAAGGCCAAGGCTGCTGGATCAAGTGAAGGATTCGTAAAGGTGATTTATGATGCGAAGTATGGAGAATTACTTGGAGCTCATATGATAGGTGCCAATGTAACAGAAATGATTGCAGAAATGGTTACAGCTAAAAAGCTAGAGACTACAGGATATGAAATTCTAAAAGCGGTCCATCCTCATCCGACAATGAGTGAAGCAGTGATGGAAGCAACTGCTGCGGCATATGATGAAGTGATTCACCTCTAATCAATTCAACACAAAATAAAAATTTATCGAATTTTGGAAGCCTTATCATTTGGGCTTCCTTTTTTCATATTGTTAAGGAAGGAGAATTAATAACCTCGCCAGAAGGATTAAGGATTGTTGATCACTCTTGTACCTGAATGACCATTTCTGTAAAACCTGCAAAAATACCGAGACCATTCTCAATATTGCTAAATGGTTTAATAGGAGTTGAAGCACTTGAATTCAAAGCTTCTTTTTGAATAATGAGCTCAACAGTTTTATAATACTCATACATTTCCCTACTGGCACCTGTAACTTTCAATCTGGATTGGGAAAAGTCTGGAGTATATTCAAAATCATCAGGTATTACAGTACTTCCATTTGATTTATTTTTTTGTATTTCTACAAAAGAGACAAGGGAGGTATTTAAGATTGATCCCCTGAAGTTGTGATCAGTTATAAATAGTTTAGATTGTTTTTCAGTGGAGTCATCTATATATCCTGTATTCCCATCAACACTGCTTAACCAGGTTTTAATTGGACTCTCTAGAAATGGCAGCCCAATCAAATTTTCGGGTGTGTTTGGAATCAGGTTTAATATCTCATAGATGTAAAAATTTTCTGAGCCAGGGTCATCATTAATTTCAAAATCAACTCTTAAAGCTACTTTTCCATTGAAATCAAGAGTTTCAGAATGAGTAACTCTCACATTTATTGGAAGAGGAGCATCGGCCGTGGCTTTTACAGGATTAAATCCAGGATGGCTTGCCGTAATCTCATATGCCACTCCATGCTCTACGTTGTAATTAGGATTAGTAAAGTATCCCTCAGAGGAATGATGAAGTTTTATGGTCTTCCCCGTTTCAAGATTTTTAATTCTTACCTGGGCATTAGGAAGATCGATGTTTGTAGGATTTGAATCCAGAACATTTTTACTTTGACAGACATGCACTTCCCATGCTTCGCCACCTTGGAAAAAAGCATTTACGACAATCTTGGGTTGAAATTCTCCAATATCCAATTGAATTTCTTTTTCACAGCCTAAGAAGGTAAGGAAAAGAAAAAAGAAACCCAATCTTGTCAATATGGTTAATTGATTATCCATCAGTAGTATATCCTAAATATAATAACAATTTATTAAATTAATTTGTCCCCTTATATGTCAAGACATTTAACACCTTTACAAGGTTGTCCTGAAGTTCACATAAGGGAAAATCGGGAATATTGATACTTGCTTCAATATTGGCCTATTCTCTACCGGATCGTTGTATAATATCACGTAATATGGATTTAACTGATTGTATATATTATAGATGCCAATTTTTATCGAGAATGGTGTCTGCGTATGGAGATTTTTATATTCATAAAACACATCGAGATGATGAAATGAAGGTAAACGGTAATTATTTCTATTACCAGGGTTGAGTAATTCTATACCATCTATACTGGGAAACGATTCTATAGCAAGGGTAAATGCAGTTCCTGAACCATAGACCCAGTTAGCTCCGATTGTTTTGCCATCCTTTATAGTCTTGACCATCCCTAGATTAATGTCATGGCGTCTATCATATTTATAAGGAAAAGCTTCACCTTGATTTATTTCATTGAATTGTCGATCTGACTTTGACCAAGTATATGATAACCAATAACTAAATGATTGATGAGTTCCTTCAATAAAGAATTCTAAGCCTCTCA
Source organism: Saprospiraceae bacterium (assembly GCA_013002995.1). Lineage (GTDB taxonomy): Bacteria > Bacteroidota > Bacteroidia > Chitinophagales > Saprospiraceae > JABDLO01. Next base: position 5,054 of record JABDLO010000307.1, read on the forward strand.
TAGTTCCTGACCCGATTTCAATGTTTTCTTCCCAGTCTTTATCTTCATTAAAAATGGGCACAAATCCATCATTATTGAGAATGGTGGAATAAAGACCATCAGCAAGCCTATACTCTAAGAGCCCTTCACTCCATTTATAATAGCCATCTAGGTTAAGTCTTATGTTGGAGTTTAATTTTCTGTTTAAAGAAATATTGATTTGATCTGAAAGCTCAGGTTGAATGTTTTCAGTACTGGGAACCCATAAGTTGGAGGGAAGCCCAAGTCCCGGATTAACGAGTACGTGTACAAATTGTCCCATTCTTGAATATGACAACTTTAAAGTTGAATTGGATGGTAGGCCGATTGTTGCAGAGAATCTGGGTTGTAATTGAAAATAATTTGTTTCCCTGACTTTGAAATTGGTCGCATTGAGTCCAAAGTCAAGCAAGACATTCTTGCCAAATCGTGATTTTTGTTGGTAATAATAACTATTTACCACCGCATCAATTTCAGATGCATTGTCACTAATCTGATCGATATCAGAAGTGCCTAGCAGGATTGTACTCTGTCGCAATGTAGGGGTTACAGCATGTCTCGTGATATCTGAACCAATACTAACAAAGTGATCGTCATTTAAAAAGTAATCTAAACGTACTCCACCCAATATATCATCGATATTGGATCTTGAGATTACATCTATTTCATCTAAGAATGCGTTATCAAGGCTAAAATTTCTAAAGCTGTAGGCTCCGCGATTTTGGTATTCGTAATTTAAGGTTCCGAGTTTAGCGGAAATCTGTAGTTTATCGTTTAATGTTCCGACGTAATTTAAAGATGTTAAATATGAATTCCATGATATGGAGTTTTTCTCTCTGAGCCTAAATGAAATTGGCCCTCCGAGATTTGTCGTTTCATTATCGAGGTTTAAGATATCGGATCCATAATAATTTGTCAGTGTTATTTTGTGTCGGGAATTTAGGTGCCAGGCTAATTTCAGGTTAATATCTGTAAACCTTATGTCTACATCATCATAATCGATCACATCACCGATAAGCGGATTAATGTACCAATGCATCCATGATGTTCTTGCTGTTAAGTTGTATGTTAACTTTTCTGTTAGTAGTGGCCCACTTACGGTAAGATTCGGGCCATAATTTCCGACTGTAAAACTTCCTTCCGTTTTGTTTTGATTTCCTTCTTTAATCTTAACATCAACTATGGAAGACAATCTACCGGAATATTTGGCTGGAAAGCCATATCGAAATACTTCTATATTCTGAATAGATTCATTGTTGAAGATTGAGGAGATTCCTGCAGTATGACTTATTTCATACATAGGAACACCATCATATAAATACAGGTTCTGATCATTTGAACCACCCCTGATGAATAAACCTCCTACCCCTTCACTTCCGGATTGTACTCCCGGTAGATATCTTATTCTGTTGACCAAATCATCCACTCCGGCAACGCTCCCAAAGGATTGTACGCTCTCAGGCCTTACCCTGACACCTGAATTTCTCACTGGTAATCCTTCTGCATGATCACTTGTGATTAATACTGGTGTGAGAAGATTGTTATTGACCAGGCTGAGATTTAGAGATCTAGAGCGAGTAATTATATCTGAATAAAATTTTTCTTCATAGCCCAGGTACCTGTATCTCAATTGAACTCTTCCAGGGTTCACCTCCATACTATAAAATCCATTGTCATTGGTATATACGACATCTCCGGTATTTACATCTTCAACCAAGGCACCATAAAGATTATCACCCTTTTCGTCATCATAAATAAATCCTGAAACTGTAATTCTTTTGTACGAAGTGATTTTCAATACCAGCCTTTCTGAACTGTAGGAAATGACATTATATTGATAATCTCTTAATAAGTAATTTAATACATCTTTTAAAAGATACCTGTCCTTGGCAAATGAGAAAGTAAAGGATGAATCAACTGCAGAAGAATTATATGAGACTGTTATTTCATTGAGTTCCTCAATAATATCCAGCGCTGAATGTATTGTATAGCTACCGGGATTGATATTAACCCTTCTTTTGTCTAAATCAGGTTGAGCCTGTGAGAAGAAAGGGATCAGAAATAAAATAAAGCAAACTTTATTTCTGATAAAATGGGACATACTAGGAGCAATTTATATCATTAACGATAATGTTGTCGTCTTTGTATGTGTAATCGAGATCTATCTGTTGTTTTAATTCTTCAAGAATTTCACCAATACTCATATCATTATAACTGGTTGAGAGCCTGCAAGTAGCATTTTGCTTAATTACTGAAGCATCAATCTGAGTATCATAAATCCATTCCAATTCATTAAGGATTTTTAAAATTGGTGTATCCTTAAATACAATATTGTGATCAGTCCATGAAAAGTAATTAGAAGAATTGTTTTCTGCTTTTATAAAAATGTTGTCTTCTAACAATAAGAGATCACCGTCAGTAAGAATGATATTCCTGTTTTCGCTACTCTCGACTTTCACCCTGCCACTGGCGACACTCACTTCACTATCATCTCCATCGGTCGCAACTGAAAATTCTGTTCCAAGTACGGTAATTTGTGCATTGGGAATATTGATGTTGAAAGGTCTGGAATCATCTTTATGGATTACAGAAAAGAAGGCTCTGCCCTCAAGTGATAGGTTTCGAGTATTTTCAAATTCTTCGCTAATGACTATTTTGGAAAAATGATCTAGGATGACAGTTGATCCATCAGGCAGTGTTATTGATTGCTGTGTTTCTGAAGTTAAATATTCGGTAGGCACTGTCTCTACATTCCTTGTAAAGAAGTAAGCAGAGCATATTAAGAGAAGAGTAGCTGCAATACCTATAGCATATCGATGCATTACTACTTTACGCTTTGGCACTTCCTGTTGTGAAGATTCTATTTTAGAATCTAACTTATCCCATGCAACATCAACATCATGTGCTTTATAACCTTTCATGTCTGAAGAAGCTTTGTGTATCTTCATCATTTTTTCGAGCTCTATGACATTGGCTTCAGATTCCTTCTTCCAGGATTCTAAAATCTCCAGTTCCTCAACAGAGGCATTGTCGTTAAAGACTTTTGCTATTATCTTTTGAATATCCATATTTCTTTATTGCGATATCAGTATTCTAAGTTTTTTAAAAGCATTAGACATGTGATTTTCAACTGTCTTTACTGATATTTTCATTTCTTCCGCAATTTCGCGGTAAGTTAATCCATTGACCTTTGCAAGTACAAATACTTCTCTGGTTTTTGGTGGTAATTGTCGCAAGGACTTATTAATTTTTTCTTTCAACATAAAAGTGTCAGCAACTTCTTCAATTGCATTTATGGCTGTTGATTTGGTTATAACTGTGTCTAGGTAATCTTTCTCCACTTTGAGTCTTCTTATTTTCTCAATACACTTATTGTAAACGGCTCTGAACAGAAATGATTTAGGTGAGTTGATGAAAATTTCATCTTTTTGATGCCAAATCTTTAGGAATACATCCTGTACGACATCTTCCGCATCTTTTTCACCTATAATGTTACTGGCAAAATTGACAAGTGGGTTATAGTACGTCTTGAATACCTCCTTGAAAGTAGATTTTTCCAATAATTGAATTGAGTTGAATTTAAACTATTGCGAAATATAATGAAATCAAAGAGGATTGCAGGATTATTGGAATATCAAGGATGAATATTGCATAGCATTTGCAAAAGCATCTTCATTTAATCCGGTTTCTACATCAATTTCTTTAAAATACTGAATGAGGTTTTCTGTTGGCATATTTCCCGTAAGGTCATCTTTGGCCATGGGACATCCTCCATATCCTTTAATTGCAGAATCGAAGCGATAACATCCATTTTTATAAGCTGCAGCAATCTTTTCTTTCCAATTATGGGGCTGTGTATGTAAGTGAGCACCAAACTCTACGTCCGGATATGGTGGAATAAGATTTCCGAATAGATAACTTATACTTTCAGGCGTTGCAACTCCAATAGTATCAGAAAGTGCAATAATTTTAATATCCATATGGGCCAATGTGTCTACCCATTTTTGACAGATCTCAACATTCCAGGCATCTCCATAGGGGTTTCCGAATCCCATCGAAATATAGATGATGAGTTTCTTATTATGTTTTAGGCATAAATCTTGAATTTCCTGGATCCTTTCAATTGATTGTTCAATGGTAGCATTTGTATTTCTTAATTGAAATGTCTCAGAAATAGAAAATGGATATCCAAGAAATTCAATAGTATCATAAAGGCAAGCATCTTTTGCACCTCTCTGATTGGCAACGATGGCAGAAAGCCTTGTATCCGTATCCGAAAGATCAAGTGATTGTATGACTTGATGGGTATCTGCCATCTGAGGAATGGCTTTAGGAGAAACGAAGGAACCAAAATCAATGGTATCATACCCAACACGTAATAATCGGTTAAGATAATTGACCTTAAGTTCAGTATCAATAAATTTTTTTATGCCTTGCATGGCATCTCTGGGGCATTCAACTATCTTGAGTTTACTCAATGGTGTATATTTGTATTTATTATTCAATGTAAAAAAACCGAACTTAGTTCTGCAATTTCTGTTATTGAATTAACGATTTAATATTATGAATAAAACTATTATTACAAGCATCGGTTTCATCCTTTTCATAATGGGTGTAATTGCGATAGTACTTTCGCTTGTAGGATTACAATTAAGTATTCTTGCACCACTTGAAAACCTGGGTGGAGGATTGGCTTTTCTCCTAAAGATTGTTATTACACTTGTAGGGGTGATTATAGTTTATGTGGCCAATACTGAAACAGAGCAATAATAATTGCTATTTATCTATCTAAGTAATGAGACATTTCCTTTCGTGACGTAAACTACTTCATTAATACAGAGTACCTCCAGCCTAAAACCGTAAACATCTGGTGATAATGGCTCTCCATTCAGCGTTCCATCCCAGCCTACGTCCTGATCAGTCGATCTGAATACTTCCTGTCCCCACCTATTGTAAATGATGAGTTCCATCTCTTCGATGAAGTTACTTCTTACAAGAAAGACATCGTTGTTATTGTCTCCATTAGGTGTAAAGGCATTTGGGATAAATACATCTTCCTCATTACACAAAGCATTTCTTACCTCTATGGTTATTGATGCAGTAGCCGTACAACCATTAACATCTGTTACTGTAACAGTATATGTAGTCGTAGTCGTTGGAGCTACAGTTACTGGATTTCCCTGAATAGTAGGATCACTCCATTCGTAATCAACAATGTCTGCTTCAGAATCAACATCGAGCACTACTTCTTCGCCTTCATTAATTGTTGTTCCTGGATCTGCGGTAATGATTGCATCAATTGTTGTCACACTGACATTAAAAGCAGTGTCGAGCATACAACCACGATTAGGTTCAAAGATGGATAAGGTAATCGTTGCATCACCATTGATAATGGCAGTTGGAGTATCGGTATCCTCTCCGGCTATGATAATATCATCAGGTCCCCAAAGATATTGCAAATCAGATCCATTAACATTAGTAATAAAAAGCTGTGTTTCTTGTCCTGAACATAAAAGGTCCGGAACATCTACTTCAAGGTCAAAATCAAATACATCAATGGTAAATCTCGTCGAATCGCTACAATTAAAGAAGTCAAATCCTTTCAATATTACCTCTACAGAACCAGTATCAGCAATGTATTCTAGATCCTGGCCGATGGATAATGTATCTCCATCAGATGTACACCATACATAATTTAATCCTTCCACGCTTGCACCGGCAGATAGACGTACAGTATCGCCTAAACAAACCTCTATATCTTCGATCGGGTCTACTGTGAAATCTTCTGTGAGCGTAATCAGGAGAGAATCTGGTTTAGCTGAACAGAAATTAGATATGGTAGTCAATGTCACAAGGTAATCACCAGGTCCTGGATATGTATAGCAAGGATTTTCATCAAATGAATTATTTTGTCTACCTCCTTCAGGATGGCCAAAGTCCCAAAGTGGGAAGCCATTATATTCAGAAGTAATATTAAAACAGACTTCGTAAGCCCCACACTCTGTAAGATTGGCATCAAAGCTGATTTCCGGATTGTCAACAATTCTTACCAGTACGGAATCTGAGAAAGAGCAACCAAATTGGTTAATGGCCGTAAACATCAGATAAAAACTATCCATTTCTTCTGTACCAATTCCGATCATTGGAATATTGGTATCACCTCCTGATACAATATGAGGATCATCTTCAAATTGATACGTGAAAATCTGGTAATCTCGTAAATTGACCACTGGGAAAGTCGCCGTATCTCCTCTGCATATTTCATAAGGATTGAAATAACCAAACTCCGGCATACCGTTTATAACTGTAAATGAAACTGGTTGTGAGTCACATGAACTATTAACCAATCTCAACCAGAAAGTTTTTTGATCTTCAACAATAGATGACCTTAAGGTATCTCCTTCAAATAATATTTCTGTAAATGACTCATCTTCTGACCATTGGAATATACCACCTCCTTTATTTCCTTGTGCAGTAAGTACTATATTTCCATCACATGTAGCTGTATCTCCAGTTATTGAAATAAATGAGCTTTCGTCTATCATGATCATGACTGAGCCTGTATCCTGGCATACTCCGTCACTTACTGTAACAAAATAGGTCTTGTTGACATCAACGACAGTCCTCGGATTAGATTTATCTTCTGTATCTTCAAATAGTAAACCATCTTCAGGATCCCAAGTATAGGTCAATGATGGGTCAGGATTGGCTACAAGTGTGACGGTGTCATTAACACATGCTTTAATTATATCACTGACAAATTCCACCGTAGGAAGCGGTCCAGGGACAAAACTACCTGAGTCCAGGATTAATGTACATCCATTGTCCAACCCAATATTCAATTCAACATTAATGGTAGAATCTCGAGGCAAGGTAATCTCAAATTCTGCAGTATTGAATATAAATACATCTCCTCCATAACCGATCATCCAGCTGTATGAGCCTTTGTTAAAATCTGTTTCAGTTATATCAGAGATTAAGACAGTTACTGAATCAAGTGATGGACAAGAAACTACTGAAACATCAAATTGTGGTGTTGGTAAGATATCTGATAAATCAAGTGTTTCACTGAGCTGATCAGAACATCCATTTGCAAAATCAACATCAAGGTTAACTGTTGTAGTCGCGTTTCTGTCGATTTCAATAATTATTGACGACTCATTGCCTGTGAATACATTTCCTTCTGACTCTATATTCCATGATATCGAAGTTGTAGGTAATCCACTGGATTCTGTGAGTTCTACAACTATGCGATCGTTATCAGGACAAGAGACCAAAGCTACACTGTAACTTGCCTGTGGAATCAGTTGAGAAACATTGATGTCTCTTTGAATCTGAGCGTTACATCCATTGTCAAAAACTACATCCAGATCAACAGATATAACTGCATCTGATGGCACCCCAGAAAGCACTACCTCTTGAGTGTTAAACATCGAAGTGTTTCCATTTACATCAATGATCCAGTTATAGGAATTTACTCCTGAAACACTTGTAGAGGCGGATAAAGTTACATCAACAGTTCCATCGTCATTACACTGAGCTACTTCTGCTGATAAGTCAGCTGCAGGAATGAGGTCGCTTACGTTGATGGTCTGTTCGTTGTCATCAGAACACCCGTTATCAAATTGAACATTCTGAATTACATTCACAACGTCTTCTTGATTGACGGTAATCACAACAGGAGATCCAGTATAATCCTGGGCATTTCCATTGATGGAAATGTTCCATGAAACCATATCTGTGCTTCCTGAAGTATCGGTGATGGTCAATTCATAAGAACCGTCATCATTACATTGTGATACCTCAGCGGAAAAACCAGCGGTAGGCAGCAGATCATCAATGTTAATGTCTTGCATATCCGAAGCAGTACATCCATTCTCGAAAGTAACATCGAGAGCAGCTGTAATTGATTGTCCAGTATTTATATTTTCTAAAGTAAATGATGGGTTTTCAGATGTAAACACCTGACTTCCAATGGTAACACTCCATGAAGTTGTGGTAGGATTCACATCCCCGGAATATCCATTGGAGAATGTGATATTGACCGTTCCATCATCATTACAAGCAGAAACTTCTGCATTGATGATGGCTTGTGGGATGATGTCAGCAACATTTATTGATTTGGAAACAGAAGATGAACAATTGTTATTGAATTGTACATCGAGTGTTACATCAATGACAGCATCCGGAGCTATGCCTGATAGGTTCACTTGATTTCCGGAGAAATTCTGAACTACCCCATCAATGGTAATGGTCCATTGTGCACCGGTTACATTTTCAATGTCAGATGAAGTATTATCAAGTGTTAATTCAACGGTACCATCCGCATTACAACTGCTTACAGTCGCTGTAAAATCAGCCTGAGGTACAATATCATTTAAGTCAATTGCTTTCTGAACAGAAGCAGTACATCCATTTGCGTACTCTATATCCAGAGTTATAGTTACCTGATCATTGAGGTTGAGCCCTGTTAAAGAGATCTCACTACCCTGTGGATTGGATTGTGATCCATTGATATCAACAGTCCAGTTGTAAGAAGTAATGTTATCCATGTCAACAGATGCAGACTTGATGGTCACATCTATGGTTCCATCATTATTACATTGAGATACTTCTGCTGTAAAGTCAGCTGCAGGAATGAGATCGCTTACGTTGATGGTCTGTTCATTTACATCAGAACAACCATTATCGAAATCTACATTCTGAACTACAATAACAATGTCGTCTTGATTGACAGTAATTACTACAGGTGACCCTGTGTAATCCTGAGCCATTCCATTGATGGAAATGGTCCATGAAACCATATCTGTGCTTCCAGAAGTATCGGTGATGGTTAATTCATAAGAACCGTCATCATTGCATTGTGATACCTCAGCTGAGAAACCAGCGGTAGGTAGCAGATCATCAATATTGATGTCTTGCATATCAGAAGCAGTACATCCGTTCTCGAATGTGATATCAAAAGCAGCAGATATTGACTGTCCTGTGCTTATATTTTCTAAAGTAAAAGTTGAATTTTCCGATGTAAAAACCTGACTTCCAATAGTTACACTCCAGGCTATTGTAGCTGGATTTTCATTACCTGTATATCCATTGGAGAATGTGATATTAACTGTTCCATTATCATTACACGCAGAAATCTCAGCATTGATGATGGCCTGAGGAAGGATGTCGGCAACATTGATTGTTCTGGAAACAGAAGCTGAACAATTGTTATTGTACTCTACCTCGAGTAATACACTAATAACAGCATCCGGATCAATACCGGAGAGGTTCACCTGATTTCCTGTATAGCTCTGTACATCCCCATCAATGGTAACAGTCCATTGAGTGCTGGAGATATTGGTGAGATCAGATGATGTATTATCAAGTGTTATTTCTACTGTGCCATCAACATTGCAGCTGGTGGCTGTAGCTACAAAGTCGGCTTGAGGTAGTAATGATAATACAGTGATTTCTTTGGATAATGATAATACACAATCATTACTATATGTGGTTGTATGTGTTATACTTAATACATCTGATTCTTGGAGATTTTCAAGTAAAACTTCAGCACCGGTAAACGTTAAGCTTTCAGAATTTATTACAACCTCCCAGTTGGATTCAGTTATCTGATCAGATGGTGTAGCTGTCGATAAAAGTGTGACATTGAATGAACCATCATCATTACAATTTGAAACACTTACTTCAAAATCTATTAAAGGAATGATTTCAGATATAAGGATTTCTTTTGATATTTCAGCAGTACATCCATTTGTATATGTAACAATGTATGTTGCTTGAACTATATCGTCAGCATTAACAATGACATCTACGGAAGGACCTGATAATTGCATAATATTACCTCCTATTGTAATGATCCAATCGAATGAGATAATGTCACTTTGATTAGTAGATTGATCATTAAGAGAAAGGGTAAATGAGCCATCTTCATTGCAAGAACCTATGCTGAATCCAAAATCAGGTTCTGGAATAAATTCTGCAACTTCGAAGTCTTCGGTCAATGAATTGATACAACCGTTTGCAGCTGTAATATCTAGTGTTATAGTTCCTGGAGAACCGGAGAATTCTATTGAAGTATTTTGTCCACTACCTGTAAAAGTCCCATCATCGGTAATGATTGTCCACTCCCATGATATGATTTGATTATTTGGGTCTGTTATATCCGAACTATTATCTTCGAGATTAATTACGAATGATTCATTACCACATTCTGCTATACTAGCTGTAAAATCTACTTCAAGGATGTTGGGTAGAACAACCACTTCCTGAGAAAATATTCCACTACATCCATCTGCAGATCTTACACCTTCAAGTAGTACAGTATAAGTTCCGGGGCCAGGAAAAGTAAAAGTAGGACTTTCTTCCGTTGATACAAATTCAGGATCTTCTGATGGGTAATCAAAGAACCAGGTAAATTGGTCAACTGAGGTGGAGGTATTCTCAAATGTAGCAGTAAAATCATTACAGATTGGATTTTCAACCGTAAATGCAACAGCTGGTCCATCTTCGCATATTCTTACATTATATTGAAAATCTCTACGTACGGTAGAAAGGTGAATGCCATGGCGGTACTCTTCCACACTTACACCAATCAGGAATTGTCCTACGGCATTAGGTATTGCAGTGAGAAATCCTGTTTCAGGATCAAATGAGAGTGGTGTTCCACCCATCGGATCAAAGGTATTGTATGGTGGTAACCATACAACCGTATCATATGGAGGTGGTGGTGCAGTATCAGGTCTTGGGAACATTTCTGTTGCTCCCATATAAGGAGTTATCAACTTATAGACTAGAGAATCTCCATCACTATCTGATGCAGAATGATTAAAGTTTAATTGTTCATTGGCGCAGATGTATATATCTGCCCATCGGTCAAATACCGGACTGGAGTTTTGCTTTTTGAGGGCGTCTCCAGAAACAAAAATAGTATAAGTGCTACCTGTATTCAAAGGATCAACTACGTTGTTAAGCGTTATGTTTCTACAACATCGCTGATAGGTTATATGATATCCAGTCTTTCTATAGGGAAGTCTGACTTCTGTCACATATTTTGTTTCCTGGACACATACTTGTTGTCCTATAAAGCCACAATCACTGATAATCGTGGTGTTCAATGTATCATCTGAATTAAAGGGAATATCTAAGAATCCAAAATCTCCTAACCATGAGGCCAATACCCCTTCACCTGTGTAAATGGCTAAAGAAGCTGGATCGTCAAATTGTGCATCATCCGCACCATTAATGCAATCCCTTCTAAATGTTAGGGTGATTTCAAAGACATCATCTCTTAAATGGCGATAGGTAATATCTCCACCTATGATGTGAGTACTGTAAGCAACATCACCCATCAACAGCAGACATAAAACACCTACTGTTTTAACCCAATATTGAAAATTATATGTCAAAGGAATTTTCATATCCTTCATTCGTTCAGGTTTCTCTAATTAATTTTAATCTTAACTATCTCTACTCTTCTTTCTCTTGAAGCTACAACACTATATATTGAATTGGGAGTATCACTCCTTCTATCACTAACTCCCTCAGGTACTAATTCTTCACCAAATGAAATATCAGTTACACTCAATCGTCCATTTTCAATGTATGGCATCAAGATTCCATTTTTATATCTCCTAAATTCATTTTTTACACTACTCACTCTCCTTTGACCTAATGCAAGATTATATCTTGAAGCTGCAAGAGGTGAAGTGTATCCTTTTATTGATAAATTAGCTGACTTACCTTGTTTTAAAAAGTCGTACAATATATCCAGGAAACCATTTAATTGAGTATATCCTCCTTTTACTTCATTCTCAAAAAATTGTTCCACTGCATCTTGCACTTGCGCTCTTTCTGATGGAGCTACCCTTCTGCTATATCTTCTTTTAAATGTTTCTTTGCGATCCATATAAGGAATATAAACATCGGAATATGATTTAGCTGTATACAGATCTACACTGCGACGATCAGGTCGATCATTATCAAAGAAAAGAGCAAGCGGTAAGAATTCTTCAAATCCAGTCTCCAAATATAGCTTTCTTGTGATGATCTGGGAAGACATAGGTAGTCTGGTATCTAGATTGGTGATTGCTGAAATGTATCCTTCTTTAGAAGCAATGATCTCATAGGATTTATCCTTATCGATGTAAAATCTGAAATCGTTAGAAAGCGGATTAGTTGCACTTTCAACGAGCGTCCGCTCTCCTGTAATATCATAAATTTCAACCAGTGTTCCGGCTAGTGGGTCGAGCGTGTTTTTATCAAATGTTGTTATGTCAAGCAAGAGCCGATCTGTGGTCAGAAAAACTTTCTTAATGATCTTTTCACTTGTGTTGATCCCTCGAGTACTTAATGAAATTGTATCAGGATTGAACCCTTCCTTTTTAGATACAATTAAATAATTACGGCCTCTTTTTAATTCAAAAGTGTGATCAATTCCTCTATCATTGGTAATGGTCTGTAAGATATCTCCAGTTACAGGATCTATAAGTTCTACTGTAACGCCAGTCAATGAATCCTGAAGAAGGCCATCGAAGGTTAACACTTCAAGTTCTATGGTAACATTCTCAAATGAAGCTTTATAAATGTCATAACAACAAGCTTCTTGTTGCTGGTCAATATAATATGATCCAATTCTATTAGAAGAGAGATGCGCTTTCATTTCATCATCTGAAAGACTATAGTAAATATCATTAAAACTGCTATTTATAGGCATGCCTAGATTTAAGACATCTCCAAAATCATTACCATTATAATCTACACTGAATACATCATATCCTCCAAAAGCTCTTCTGCCATCTGTACTGAAATATAAAATCCCAGAGGCATTATGATAAAACGGTGTTATTTCATTTCCCTTAGTATTTATATCATCCAGATTAACCGGGTCTGTCAAAGTACCATCTTCATTGAAGTAGGATTTCCAAAGATCAAGTCCACCTTTTCCTCCTTCTCTGTCACTTGAAAAAATTAAAAATTTACGATTGGTCATTGGTTCAATACCAAATGAAGGTTGAGTTGTAGTAATACTATCGCTTTCTATATTAATATTGAGTTTCTGCGGATTGATGTATGTACTATCCCCTTCGAGGCTCCTTGAGTATATATCACATCTTAGATCTGAATCTGTGATGTAATTACATACGGTATAAAAGATTTTAGATTTATCATTATTAAATGTTGAATTCCCAACACTAAATGAGGCGTCATTAATATCACCACTTAATTCTTCTGGCATTCCGCCATTTTCTTTCTCAATGATTTTTGAGACCAACCTAGGTGGTTTGTGCTTCGTGTTCTCTTCCTGGTACCTCATGGAAGAGTAAGTAAGTACATTGTCTTTTATTGTTGCACCGAATTCTGAATATGGTGTATTGACAGCTGCATCTAATTGAGTTAATGTTATGGTGTTATCACTATTATTAAATTCTTCAAGTGCCCATTCAGAGGCGATGATTTCAACTTCTGCTTTTTCTGTTAGGAACGAATCGTCTACCCGATACTCTGAAAGATAAAGGTTATAGTTGGTTATCGCCTCATCATAATTGCCATAAATCTGCAGAGTTTGAGCAAGCCAAAATGTAGCTTCCGGATACTCCATGGCTTGAGGGCTTTCCAGAACAGTATTGTATGCTGATATAGCAGTACTATATGCATTAAACAATCTAGCAGATTGAGCTAAATTGTAAACTAAGTCAGTTCTTGTGGAGTCAAATTCCAAGGCTTTTTTGTAATACTCTACTGCAGAATAATAATCTTTCCGCTCTACTGCTTCATCTGCTGCATTCACATATGCATTCATAGATTGAGCCTGAGCTCCTACTTGGAGACCTAGAAAAAATAAGACGCTATAAATCAGTTTTCGTGTCATATATCATGCTGCCGATCTAATAAATCGGACAAACTTTAAAATCGGACAATGGTTTTACTTTACTAATTATATATCTGAAATGAACCTCTGGACCACCTCTATTATTAGTCACTTGATTGAAGTCAGATAAATCAATATCATAACTCACTCCTACGTAAATATTTTTATGCTGTATTGCAAATGTTGGGAATAAGGCTTCGGTTGTACGATACCCTAATCCTGCATGCAATTGAGTGTTCTTAGATTCATCATCTCCTAGATGAAACTTAAATAATCCTCCGAAGACTGTCTCTTGATATTCATTCTGCAGCTGCTGTAATGCATGCAATTGTATGTCAAGATTTGAGGTAAGCTGGAAGTTTCCAACTGCATTGAAAGCCAATCTAATAGGGAGTCTCAAATCATCGTTTTGGAAGTTGGGTTCAGGTTGAACCAAGTGGAAAGCAGCCGCTCCAAAATCAATCTTGGTTCTGCTGGATTTCTGCCATCTGTAATTGATGCCTAATGCAGTTTCTAAAAAACTTATCCTTTCAAAATCAAAATTCTCTCCGGTTGAAAGGTTGGGATCAAATGTTACTCCGTCCCATTGTTTATCCCAGGTCAATGCATCCAGGTTAAATCCTCTGGAAGAGTAACCAAGCATAAGGCCAAAAGAGATAAGGTTGTTTTGATTTAGTATTCTTGTGTAGCTTCCAGACAGATTAATATTGGTTAGATTCAATTTGGAATCACCTTGCCTGTCGTAATTAAACAATAATCCCCATCCAAAGAAACCTTTGGTTGAACCTTTAGGATAAATTTTCTGATCATAAGAACCTGAGAAAGTTAACCATGGAACTGGAACAGTTCTCCACTGGTCCCTGAAGCTAGCCATAAACCTCTGATCTCCATTGAATACCCCTGTTGAAGCAGGATTAACATTTATTGGAGAATTATAAAATTGGGAATAATGTAGATCCTGACCCGAAATCGTATAAGATATGGATACAAGACCAAGTAAAATTATTGCCAGATTCCGTAAAATCTTCGTCAATGTTCAGGTTGATTTTAAATATTAAAAAAAATCTTAACATGTAAAACATTCATTTAAAACGAGATGTCTAACAATGTCAAAACCACTACATTATGACAGTCTTTATATTCAAAAACCGTACTAATTTTTAATATGAAATGCAAGATCAGTCTTATTGAGAAAGGAAATGAACTTTTGGCGTTAAAGTTTTACATATTGAATTAACACATATAAAATCTTCAATATATTTCAAATGAAATAGTCTTAACGCCATGCACAACATGACCTTCAATCATTTCTGATCTTACCATACTTTCAGCCAAGGGATGACCGAATACCTGTTTAAGATTTAGTATAAAGCAATGTGGAATCTGTTTTCGTCTAAATAATTCCGATAGCACGGAGCTGGTTAATTCTCCTATTCTGCTTTGTAATAATTCATTAAGGCCTTCCCTATCTTGTACTCTATTTTTATTCAACATAAATTTAGAAAAAACATTTAAGGATTGATTAAGGGTTTCCACTAATTTTAAAAATTGTTTATCTGAGCCAATTGTTAAAATTATTGGTTGGTTATCGGATGTAAAATATAAATCTCCATAAGGGGCAATGTTGGGGTGTGCCGTTCCCATCCTCTCAGGTATAGTGCCATTCATAAGGTAATTAGAGGCTTGATTGGCAAGGCTGGCAATTGCAGACTGGTACAATGAAACTTCAATTAGCTGCGGAGCTTCGTATCCATTTGATTTTCTTATTAAGGCTATAAGAATTCCTTCTTTCATTTGATGAGATGCCAGAACATCAATTAATGCTACAGGGATCTTTGCATAAGACTTATCAACACCACTCATACTTAGAAATCCACATTCAGCTTGCATGACCATGTCATAACCAGGTCTAGGATCTTCTTTATCATAAGCATACAATTGACAATAAATGAGATCATTTTTTAATTGAGATAAAAATTCATATTGAACTTTTAGCTTTCTGCTTACAGAATCCGGAAAGTTATTAACCACTATATCTGCATCTCTGATTTCTTGAATTAGTAATTTATAGTCTTGTTCTTGAGTGAGATCAAGCATTAGGGATTTTTTCTTGTAATTGGCTGAAGCATAGTATGCAGAAACTCGATCGGTACGTTCCGAAGCTGCGTACCATTGCCTTGTGGGATCACCGCTACTCCTCTTATTTTCAATTTTAATTACCTCAGCTCCTAATTCTGCAAAGAAAGTTCCCACCATAGGTCCTGCTAAAACACTAGCCAATTCTATAACTTTAATTCCTTTAAAGATTTCAAACATTTATCTTAGCTTTTCTTAAATATATACAATATGAAGCTTTTAAATGCTACTCAAATAAGAGATCTGGATCAAATGACCATCCAATCTCAAAATATTGAGTCTATCGAATTGATGGAAAAGGCTGCAAGTGTGTTTTTTAGAGAAATGATGAAGAAGGTGGGCGGGAGATTTGAGCATCTTTTGGTGCTTGCAGGATCAGGCAATAATGGTGGAGATGCTGTAGCGATAGCAAGAATGGCTGTATCTTATTTTAAGAAAGTAGACATATTGATATTCAATATTGGCAAGTATTCTCATGATCTGAAGATAATGATGGAGAGACTACCTCAAGAAGTTCTGATACGAGAAATTAATAAAGGTGATGAATTATCGATGACTACAGAGGATTCGACCTTATTAATAGATGGTATATTTGGTTCTGGACTGAATCGTCCTGTAGAAGGATATTGGGCCAAAGTTATTGATCTGATAAATGATTCAAAAGGATATGTTTGCTCTATAGATATTCCTTCAGGGATGTTTTCAGATTCTTTCGATGCAGCATCTAAGATGATAAGAGCTGACTGGACTTTATCTTTTCAATTACCAAAAAAATCATTCTTTTATCCAGAGGCTCAGCAATATCTTGGTGAGTGGACATACGCCAGTATTGGATTAAGTAAAAAACATCATATAGCTATGAATTCTCAAGATCTTTACATTACCAGTAACTATGCTTCAGACATATTAAGAAAAAGAGACGTCAATGATCACAAAGGAACATTAGGCCATGGTGCTTTAATAACAGGTAGCTATGGGATGGCTGGTGCTTCGTATTTAAGTGCAATGGGAGCTTTGCGTTCAGGAATAGGTAAATTGTCTTGCTATGTTCCAGAGATAGTCCAGGAAATGATTCAGACTCAGGTTCCGGAAGCTATATGTACGGGCAATAATGGATATCAATGTATCGAGTCTGTTCATTTGGCTTATGAACATGATGCCATAGGTATAGGGTGCGGATTAGGTATTAATAAAGTTACAGTAGACTGGATGGATACATTTTTAGATCAGAATGTAAATACACCTTTAATTGTTGATGCTGATGCTCTGAATATTATTGCTTCTAATCAGTGGCAGAATAGAATACCAAAAGGAAGTGTTATCACCCCACACCCCGGAGAATTTCGCAAGCTTTTTGGTGATTTTGACAATTATGATAAGGCATTCGAGATACAGGATGCTCAATCTCAAGAGTTAGATATTATTATTGTTCTTAAAATCCCACATACAAGAATATCAACACCCGATGGCACACATTATTACAATGAGTCTGGAAATCCTGGAATGGCTACTGCTGGCTCTGGTGATGTCCTGACAGGAATTATTACAGGCCTGTCAGCTCAAGGATATCAACAGGAACAAGCAGCTGCCCTTGGAGTTTATCTCCATGGTAAAGCAGGAGATCTGGCAGCTTCAGAAAAAGGACAGTATGGTTTGATTGCCAGAGACCTCATTGAATATTTACCATATGCGATTAAAAGTTTAGAGAAATAGATATGAAAAAAGTTGTAGTCTTAACAGGTGCAGGTATGAGTGTTGAAAGTGGTCTTAAGACATTCAGAGGAGAAGGTGGATTATGGGAAGGACATAAGGTCACTGATGTAGCTACACCTGATGCATGGAATCGGGATATGGAGATGGTATTGAATTTCTACAATGAGAGAAGAAGACAATTAAAGTCTGTAGAACCTAATAAAGCTCATCATACAATTACTAATCTACAGAATCACTATAATCTCGTAGTGGTAACCCAAAATGTAGATAATTTACATGAACGTGCAGGTAATCAGAAAATCGTACACCTTCATGGGGAACTTACTAAAGTCAGGTCTACCT
>JABDLO010000341.1 GCA_013002995.1 Saprospiraceae bacterium
ATGGAGGATATATCATTGCAGCTCAGACCAGCAGTTATGGAAATGGAGATATAGATGCCTGCTTAATCAAGGTTGACTCATCTGGTGAAGAAGAATGGATGAAGACTTATGGAGGTAAAAATGTAGATAGAATATTTTCAGTCCAGCAGACTCCGGATGGTGGATTTATTGGAGCTGGTATTACCTATAGTTTTAATAGTGTCTCTCCCAATGATCGGGATGGGTATTTTATCAAGACCGAAGCATCAGGCAAACTGGAATGGTATAAGACATTCGGTGAAGATTTATATGATGTTCTTCATTCTGTAGCATTGACGAATGATGATGGATATTTCTTTACAGGTTATGGAGAAAGCTATGCTGAGTCGGGGTACAGAGATGTATACCTTTTAAACACGGACAATATGGGAAATACCAATTGGCTTAAGGTGGTTGGAACGCCAGGTGAAGAAAGAGGAATTAAAGGAGTTCAGACAATTGATGGTGGATATATTGCAGTTGGAATTACTTCTGAACAACGTGACCTTTACCTAATAAGACTAGATAACCGCGGCGAATTGTTATGGACTAGAAATTTGGGAGACCAGAAAACCATAGAATTTGGATATACTGTAAGAGAAACCAGGGATGGAGGTTTTATCCTTACAGGGCACCAGCAAAGCTTTACCAACGATTTGAGAAATATTATACTTATTAAAACAGACTCCCGAGGTCAGGTGACTGATAAAGAATAACAATCAACGCTTGGATGAAAAGAATAATCAATTTTTATAGCTAACTGAATTTTCTATATTTTGCGTTGAATGAGATCTTATTACACCACAATCATTGTACTATTTATCACTACAATCACTTATGGAATCCATGATACCATAAAGTATACGCTTCATCACGGAATAGATGCCCAAAGTGTGGAAGTTAACATAGCCTTTGACTCAGTTAACACAGCAACCGATTATCTCATGATACCTCGTAGTGCTCCCGGCACTTACGAAATCACTGACTATACGCGCTTCATTGAAGATGTAAAGGCCATTACAATTTATGGTGAAGTCATAGATGGATTGAAAGGAAGAGGGTCTTTGTTCTTCTTTAGAGAAAAAACAATTATTACTGAAATAACCTATCGAGTCAATATCCACAAGATGGAGTCTGACTTAAAAGAGGGATTTGCAAGTTCTAAGATGAGGGATCATTATCTGGGCATATTAGGTTATTCTGTATTTGGAACCATACCATCATTGGAGGATCAACCTATTGCCCTTACAATCGAGAGTGGCGATAATTGGCCCATTTTCACCACGTTAGATCCTACTCTTCATCCCAGGGGTAATTTATCAATTGAAGTACAAAATTTTGCTATGCTGTCAGATGCACAATACCTTCTAGGGGAAGATGTGCAAGTCCACAGAGTAAATGAAGTAGATATACCTCTTGTCATTGCGGCCTACTCTGAAACAGAAATTGATATGGAAGAAATAGGTAGGCGTGCATTGATCAGCCTTCGGGGTCTAGCAGATTATTTTGGTTACATCCCTATGCCCCATTACACGGTATGTTATGAGTTCTTAATACCCTTTAGCGACGAACACTCCTATGGCTTTTCTATAGAGCACATGAATAGTATGACAGCGAGCCAGGATACTTCCAGGGCTGTAAAAGGATATGAAGAAAATCCTGCCATCAGCAGCATGGTGCATCACATCGGTCACTCCTGGATCCCTTTGAGATCCTATGGACAAGGGTATCGGCCTTTTGACTGGGGAACGGCACCAATTATAGAAACCATATGGTTGAACGAAGGATTTATCTGGTATGTAATGACTGTTGTCCTTGAGACACCTGAAAGAATCAATTGGTTTAAGAATGTCATAAATAATGCCCCCAAATACATCAAAGAGAAACCTATTCGAGCATTATCACAACTCGGGTCCACACAATACTCTACCGATTTCAATATTGGTAGAAATCTGTTTTCAAGGGGTGCATTGATGGCATATGAAATGGACCTTCACATCCAGAAAGAGACAAATGGAGAGAAATCATTCAAAGATGCCTTACTGGGTTTATTGAAATGGACAGAAAGCAATCAAAGGGCATTTGAATACGATGAGATCGAACCGATTTTATCTTATTCTACCGGAGTAAACTTGAAAAGCATCTGGGATCGATGGCAGGAAGCTAATCCATCATATTGACATATATGATATTTCGGGTTGTTAAATAATAATCCAACCTTGTCCTGATGACATATAATTGATTACATCGTATATCAGGTGCAATTACAATTTAACTTTATCTTATCGAGTCAGTTTCTAATAGTAATAATGATAATAATCGTTGGAAGGAGTAACGATGTTATACTCCGTCTGCAAGTAGGTTACAATGTCTATTAACTCCTGAACGGTTATGATCTCATTATAGATCATCATCTTCGAAGTACCTTCGGCAGTGGTTCCTTTTACTTCATATCCCTTGGCTATCTTATGTGAAGGATTGATGATCGACGTAATCAAATCTCCATAACTTTTCACCCTGGTCACATCACCTCCAATAGGTACATTTAAATCGTCAGTGTTACCCAACCATTTAATTTCGCTTGTACTGTGACATTCATTACATCTCAATGTGCTGAATAATAGTTTCCCATTATCAACATTCCCTTCGGGCAATGCAAATCCCTTACCCTCTTGATTACATCCTGCAAGGAAAATCATCAAACCAAAAAATAACAAAGCAACCATTGACGACAACTTTACACCAATATTCTCGTAATTCATATCTCCTGATTTTGGTTCCTAGGTATAATCTATATCATCCAATGGAATTTTGGATTGCTTTGAGTTGGGTAGGAAGGTGACCTTGGTCATCTTTTTTATGGATAAAAACAGTAAATTTCGATATTCTAAGCCATAAAGGATTATGATACAAAGTAAAAGGTCCTTCGGCACTGCACCAGTATTCTTCACTTCCATTGCTACCATCCTGGGAGCTATCATGTTTTTGCGATTTGGTTTTGCAGTAGGTCAAGTTGGATTTGCTGGTACTCTAGCAATTATTTTGATAGGCCATGCAGTCACCATACCTACAGCAATGGCAATTGCAGAGATCGCTACCAACCAAAAAGTAGAGGGTGGCGGAGAATACTACATCATCTCACGATCCTTTGGTTTAGTCATAGGTTCTACAATTGGAATTGCCCTATTTTTATCTCAGGCCATCAGTGTTGCGTTTTACGTAATGGCTTTTTCCGAAGCCTTCACATCTTTGGTTGATTGGATGATAAATGTCATCTCAGTTCCATCTTGGTTAGAATGGGTTCTCCTGAAAAAACAAACAATTGG
>JABDLO010000353.1 GCA_013002995.1 Saprospiraceae bacterium
TCGTATACCTCTTGTGTGCTCGCATTAATTATTGTCTTTAGTGTGAATTCCATTTCATCCCTTTAAAAGTAAATATCAGTTGAAATCTGAGTAAGTATGTATTCATCTTGACAGTTTCGTCCATTAAGGGTTAAAATATAATATTTGAATCAATTATTTGAGCCTACATGTGTAAAAGTTCAGCCGTTATCTATTATGAATACACAACACTATGAAAATCAACATTTATGGTTAAGTCAATGAATTATGTGATGGTTTTTAAAAGAAGAGCAGGATCATTCTTCTTTTTTATGATGTTAATTGGACTTTTCATCTCTTGCTCTACCAATGAAATCATGGAAGATCCGGACGATGGAATAGACATAGAACCTGTGGAGGCAGATTACAGTCTCTTATTTGTCGGGAACAGCTTGACTTACACCAATAACCTCCCTCTTCTTGTAAAACAAGCGGCAGAAGATAGAGGGTACAATATCGAAACAAGGTCACTGGCATATCCTAATTACGCCATTGTAGATCATTGGGCTGATGGTCAGGTACAGACCCTGATCAAGTCTAAGAAATACGACTTTGTCATCATTCAACAAGGTCCATCATCCCAACAAGAAGGCCATAGGATGTTGATTGATAGCGGTGCTGATTATGCTGCTTTATGTAAAGAAAATGGTGCTGAACTCGCATACTACATGGTTTGGCCTCCAGTATCTGTTTTTCACAGGTTTGATCGTGTTATTGCAAATTATACAGATGCAGCAAGGAAAAACAATGCCATCCTCTGCCCTGTGGGAAGGGTCTGGAAGGACTATATTGATCAGACTATGGATTATTCTTATTATGGATTTGATGATTTTCATCCATCCCTTAAAGGCAGTCAGGTGGCTGCAGATGTTATCATTAGTTCTCTCATCCGGTAATCTCAATATCTCAAGTATAGATATTACATTAATAATAAAGGTTTAGATCTATTCATTTCAGTAATTTGGAACAAGGATAAAGGAGCCCTTTCATGTAATATATTACTTCTTACTTCCGGCCTGAAAAATCAATAAGGGTATATTAACTTGATTTATCAATTGGATTATTTCAGATTTCATAAATTCCTGGAAAGCACCTTTGCTATGACTTATCAATAAAATCAGATCTATCTTTTCTGATATTTGAGATTCCTTAATAATTCTCAATAATCTTTCATCATGATTTTTAGAATAAGATATAATTGCTTTCCAAAATGAAGATTTAAACCTCGATTGTTCTAAAGACTTTACAATAACACTACTAGGATTGATATTAATCTTTGGAAGATCATTATTCAAAACATCAGATTCAATTTCTTTTCTTTTTATATGCCATATAACATTACAATTTTTAAAACTAAATTTATCCGACCTACTTGGGAGTAATAATACCGGACATTTAGCCATCGATGCGATGTAAAACACCTTGTCACTATACCAGAGGCCGTCCTTTACTTTGAGTTCTTTTCTACTGATTACTATTAAGTCAAATAGTTGGCTGATAGAGGATATTATTTCAGAAACATTACCAGGCCTTAATATTAATTTGATTTTCAGCTTACTATCAACTCTATGTTTTAAGTAAAATTCACGAAGCATATTTCTGAGTCCTTCTTCATAATCCTGATCCCCAAAATCATATTCTCTATTATATCCCCTGACAGGATAGCAATGAAGAAGAGTCAATTCTACCTGTTCAAAAAGTGCAGATGCTTTTATAATGGAGTTGACAGATTCTTCATTAAATGATATTGGTATAAGGATTTTCTTCATGTGTAGCATATTAATTAATAGACCATTTAATGTCCAGGTCCCCTTTAAGTCGTCTTGAACTATAGAAATCCAAGTTAGTTATTTGAATCCACTATTAAACATTAATTTTATTAATAGCAATTAAAAGATTATTGATTATTAATTCGACCCAATGTTTTTTATTAATAAAAAAACCAATCGAATATCACTACCATGGAAGGTTTAATGCTTTTATTTCTGTTAGGTAAAAATCCTCCAATTCTCTCACCAAATTGTCTTGAAGTTCTTCTTCCGCACATTTAAGGTTGGCGGTTAACTGCTGAATGGTCGTATTGCCAGGAATTACAGTGGATACAGCATCATAGGCCAGACAGAACCTGAGTGCTGCCTGAATAATATTTAAGTCATTGGGCAATATTTCTTTGATCTTTTTAACAAGCCCGGCTCTTGTCTTAATATCCGAAACTGACCATCTACTCCTGACACCTTCAAAGGAACTATTTTCATTATATTTTCCTGTCAACCATCCAGAGTCAAGTGGGATCTTTACAATAATCGCGACATCTTTATCTTGCGCCATATTAAAGCCTCTTGACACATCTTGAAACAAAATATTGAAGAACACTTCAACAACTTTGCTTTCAGTGGTCTCTAAAAGTAATTTCATCTCCTCATAAGTATCTAAAGATGCACCATATGCTTTGATCTTACCTTCTTCTTTTAAATTTTCAAGTATTTCATAATGATTGTTGTTATTACCATCGAGATATTCAAATGGCGGATTGTGAATGATCAATGAATCCACATAATCCATTTGCAGTCGCTTCAGACTGCCTTCAAGTGAAGTCCGAATGTAATTTGCATCGAAATTAGTATCACCTTCATTTGTATGTCCAAATTTTGTATTGACCACAATCTTTTCTCTATCTACTCCTTTCAATCCTTTTCCAAGTCTAATCTCTCCGGTTCCATAACCATAATTAGGAGCAGTATCAAAAAAATTAACCCCAGCATCAAGTGCATGACGCACCAGATCAATTGCGTCCTGTTCTGACATGCCTTTCCATCCGGAATTAATTCCCAGCTGCCATCCACCAAAACCAATTTCTGAGACATTGATAGATTCCTGTGTATATTTTCTATAATTCATCCTTGATTATTATTGACTAGGTAGTATATAGAAGTAAGCATTAAAGATAATTATCCTCTTTTTAATATTAGCTGGGCCAGTTGTTTCCCATATTCAATCAATTGAAT
>JABDLO010000362.1 GCA_013002995.1 Saprospiraceae bacterium
ATGTACTGGTAGTAGGCAGTGGAATGGCCGGATTATTTGCCGCAGTAAAAGCACATGATGCTGGAGCAAAAGTATTAATGGTATCAAAAGGAAGGCTGGGCTCTTCCGGGTTGACTCCTTTTGCCAAAGGCATTTTTGCATATGATGCTGAAACAGAAAAGTACTCAGCAAATGAATTTACAGAAATGGTATCTCGATCTGCTTTGGGCACAAACAATCCTGTATATACAAGACAATTGGCTGAGCACTCTATGGCAAGGGTTAATGAACTCAGAGAATGGGGATTTTTTGAATCCAATCTATACAACCAGTCATTTAACGTTCCGATTATTGAGCGGAACATACCATTGGTTGAAAGAGTAGTAATCACCCACCTTGTTAAGGAAGATAATAAGATTGCAGGTGCGGCAGGGTTTAGTCTCGATGATCAGAAAATACATTTGCTTAAAGCAAAAGCAGTGATCCTGTGTACCGGTGCCGGAGGTTTTAAACCCAATGGATTCCCGGTCTGTGATCTTACTCATGATGGAACCATTATGGCATACCAAATAGGTGCAAAAGTCACCGGTAAGGAATGGAATGATGGACACCCGGGTCGGGCTACCAATGCAGCTGCCTCATATGATGGATGGGGAGATATGTTTGACCAAAAGCCCAGCACCACTCAGATTGAAATACGTCATGACCTGGGTGTTGACTTAAATTACCAGGCCTATATGAACGGAAACCCGGTGAGCATGGGAAGACCGGGATCTGGTCAGGAAGAAATAACAGGTGGACCATTTGTTCCCGAAGAATTCAAACGCTCAGGTCCTCCCGGAGGAGGTGGAGGTCCTGATGACAGAGGTGCAAAAGATCGACCCGGGCCACCTGGAGATGGTAGAAAACCAAAAGAAGGAGGTCCACCTCCGGGAATGGATGGAGAACGTGTAGGAGGTTCATCCGCAGGAATGGCCATTCATAAATCAGAGGGATTGGTCCCAATCAATGACCGTTGTGAATCCAATATACCTGGATTATTTGCTGCCGGGGATGCGTTGGGTTCGTATATGGCTGGAGCTATCTATACACAGATCGGTTCTTCCCTATCAGGATCCGCAGTACAGGGAGCCATAGCTGGTGAAGCTGCTGCTTCTTACAGTAATGGAGTGAATATGCCTGTGATATCAACAAGTAAATGGAAAGAAATAGAAACTGAAATGCTCGCTCCATTAAAAAGAGACGCGGGATATAGCCCGGCGTGGGTTACTCAGACCTTGCAAGGCATTATGATTCCAAATTTTGTTCTGTATATCAAGAAAGAATCCATGCTCAAAGCGGCACTTGCTTATATTGAAGAGTTGAGAAATCATCACCTTCCATTGCTCAGAGCCGCTGACATGCATGAATTGCGACTGGCTCATGAAACGGCCAATATGATACTCAGTGCTGAAATGAAATTGAAAGCATCGCTGATGAGAAAAGAAAGCCGTTGTAGCCACTACCGGTTGGATTACCCTGAATTGGATAATGAAAACTGGCAAGCCTGGATCAACATTTATAAAGGTGATGATGGAACTATGAAGTTTGAAAAGCAGCCTTTTGGCAGCTGGCCTGGTG
Organism: Saprospiraceae bacterium; assembly: GCA_013002995.1. Lineage (GTDB taxonomy): Bacteria > Bacteroidota > Bacteroidia > Chitinophagales > Saprospiraceae > JABDLO01. Next base: position 1,600 of record JABDLO010000362.1, read on the forward strand.
CTTCGGGAATAATATAACGATTAGTAAATAAAAGAAAGTGAGATAGTTTTTTTCATAGTTTTTATGCCTTATGGCAATTAAGTAAGTGATCAAATGCCGGATAAGAATAATTCTTTTCGGCATTTTTTTGAAAGGTTGAAAATGCTAAGGCAAAGGTTAAGTGCAGTGCCTACCTTGGCAGAAACTCTTCAATATGTTTATTTTCCAAAAGAAAAATTGGGAATAACTGAGAACACTAATGGTGAAGATTTGCCATTTAGGAATATCCTTTTTATAGCTTTAAACATCTATTTTGATGACAATTTTGAAATTCCTAAATTTTAAATTGTTATTCTATTTTAAAATCGTACAGTCCATATCGTTAATTTTTAGGCTTATTGACAAAGTATAACATTACCAGAATGAACCTGTACAGAAGAATTATTTCCTATAGTTAAATACTTAATTTCCACACTTAGACCTGCTGGAATGATAACACTGTAATTTTCTCCAATAAAAGCGATTTCAGTTGGTCATAGAGGTACTCCGATCCAATTCGTTGAATTATCCCAGTTGTTATCAGCTCCTCCACCATTCCAGGTTTGAGCATAGGTAAGGCTTGCATAAAGTGTAAAAATCAGGGTAAGAAAAATAAGCACAGGATATCTCAAATTTTAATTCCTTGTAATTTCTTTCAAAAGTAATCGAACCTTGAGTAAATATCCCTACCCTTCTGGATAAGATTTCTAGCATATTATACTAACTAAATAATCTTGACAGTATCATGAGTTAATATAATCTCTTATTTAGATTATCCAACATATCATGTTGCTCTGAATTAGAAATCATATAAAAGGGCAATCAAGACTATCTTAATCAACAATAAGGTGATCCTCTTTTATTGAAAACAAGACACTACAGGATGCTGCAGCAGAGGTGCCGCATTATTTTTACTAATAATCAGTAACACCTATTTCCTATGAAAAAGTTTAAGTTTTGTTTCCAGCTTACGTCAATAATTACCATGATGATATTATCAACGTTCCTGTCTTGTAGCACAGATGAAGAGTTTGTAGAAGAAATGGAAGAGATGATGGAAGAAGAACACGAAGGGGATGAAGATACAGGTCCGATCACTACTTGTACTGCAGCAGGTACTAATGCCGTACGGGAAACCGATATTGCTAATCCGGCTAACGTGGGAACAATTGATGATCGAAGCTGTTACGCCAACTATAAAGAAAGCAATCTTGACGGTACCATTTGGGGGATATACAACATAACCTCTGGTTCAAATCATATCGATAATAACGGCCTGCAGCCCAGAATTGAACGATCGCTTTCCAGATCGCAAACAACGGGCATAGGAAGCTACGCAAGGTTTACCGGAACGGTCAGGATACTTGAAGTAGGCGTAACGAATTCAGTCGGAAGTGATGGCAGCTACATTATGCAGGCTAAAGGTAAACACTCCGGGGGAGGCGGCTCCGCTGATCCGGCGATCTGTTTGTACTTAGCCAAACCGGTGTACGGATCAGACGATAATGGTAACCAGGTACAGGTTTCATTTGATCTATTCCGCGAACAGATTAATTTTCGCGGTGGGTCAGGGGCAGAAGGCAGGGATATTGTTTTCCTCACCAACCTTGAGAAAGGGAAACCAACGGATATAGAATTGGAAGTAGGATTTAGGCAAAATCCGGATGATCCTACGAAAAAAATACACTATTCTGATGCTATCATCGGTGGAACCGCTTTCAACTGGAATATTCCGGAACCAGAAAGAGGATTACAATCAGGCATCCGCTATGGTGCGTACCGGGTAAAAGGAGGTAGAGCACAGATTCGATGGGCTAATACTACCTACGAGAAATTGGAAGTGGAATAGTTGTCGTTCGTGCTATCGTTTATGCAATCCTTTACTACGCTGAAGTTTCGAGAAGGCGAGTCGTGGGCGTCCTCCATTTATCTTTGAACCCTGACCTGCCATAGATTTAATCAAGAAAAAAATTAACTTGAATATGATGCATTAGTGATGCATATTTGCACCACATTAATTTTATTGAAATGAAAAGGCAAAGTATAACATTTACAAAACCTAATGATGAATGGCTCAAAGAAATGGTAGCAAACCAAGAGTATTCAAGTAAGAGTGAATTAATAAATGACTTAATAAGGCAAGCAAGAAAGCAACAAGTGCAAATTGATTGGATTAATAGAAAATTAGAAAAAGCAGAGAAAAGTGGTTTTACGACAATGACTAAAGCTGAAATACTTAAAGAGTCGAAGTCAAGAATAAATGGCTAATTATAAATTAAGTAACACAGCCAAGGAAGACTTAATAAGAATTTATCTCTATGGTGTACAAAGATTTGGGATTAGTCAAGCTGATAAATACTTTAACCAGTTCTTTAATTATTTCGAAAAGATAGCTGATAATCTATTTTTTTTTAAAGCAGTTGATTATATAAGAAATGGATATCGTAGATGTCTTTGTGGATCAGATTCAATTTATTTTCGGTTAAAAAGTAATGAAGTCGAAATTATGGCGATAGTAGGGAGCCAAGATTTAAATATTAAACTCTGATTGCGATAAAAAAATAGATAAGTAACAAGCAATATGAAAACTTTTACAATGAAAACAATAATATTCATTTTCCTTATCTTTTTTTGTTTCAATGGATACAGTCAAGTATTGCTTAATGCAGATGGTCCGGGCAATACATATGATCTGATTTCTTCAGTACTCGCACCTGGCCACAATCCTATAGAAACCCCTGATTGTAGTCATCCAGCTTTTGGAGATCACATCGATGAGGTTTTTGATGCTGATTTGAATACAAATATATTTAGATTTCATATTCATGTAACTCCTGATGATGACCGATGCAAAAATTTTGACAGACAACGCAATGAAATAAAATCCTATGATCAGTCACCTGACAACCTCCTCGGTGTGGAAGATGAAACGGTAGTCTATAAATGGAAATTTAAACTCCCGGTTGGTTTTCAATCCTCACCTAATTTCACCCACTTACATCAACTGAAATCCGTTGGAGGATCATTGGAAAGTATGCCCATGTATACCTTAACAACACGTAAAGGTAATCCAGACCGCTTAGAATTACGATATGCTGAAACGGACAACCAGGTTACCCTCGCCCGCACAGATCTTGAACCTTTAATCGGCACGTGGTTGGAAGTAACTGAAACAATTGAGTATGGGAAAATTGGAACCTATGATCTTCAAATCAAACGAATAAGTGATGGCACCATCTTATTCGATTATTCAAATTCTAATATTATTAATTGGAGACCCGGAGCTGATTTTGTCAGGCCCAAATGGGGTATCTATAGAAGCCTGAATAATCCACAAGATCTAAGAGATGAAATTGTTTTATTTGCAAATTTTAGCGTTGAAGAATTAGAAACATCATCTGTAAATGATGATAACATTTCGAATGAGATATTCCAGGTGTCTCCTAATCCGGGCAAGGAATTTTTACACTTGACAAATCTTCCCTTCGAATCAAAACAGATTCAAATATCCAGTATGGATGGTAGGGTTGTGTTTAAGAAATCAGTTCAGTCGGGGGATAAATTCATCCTCGATGTCTCATCATTTTCATCTGGAAACTACATAGTAACCATAAGGACAAACCAAAATATTCAGTCTAAAATGATTGTCATTTCTAATGACTAATTAACGTGAAGAATGGATAATAAAAAGATTAAATTAGATTGGAGTTATTAAACAAACTGCCGATGGGCGTCGTTTTGACATACTGAAAACTAAATTATGAATATCGTTTCTTATACTATATGAAGGGATGACTAAAATTATCAAAAAAACACTAAAGTGGCTAGTAGCGATGTTTGGGGTAATCATCGTACTATTACTCCTTATCATTGGTGTACTGTCCAATCCAGGACTATTTTTTCCAGAAGAAAAGCAGTATGAATCTATTATGGTTTACAGTGAAAAGCCTATCGGTCAAGAAACTGATTCGATCATGTCAGAAGTGTTATTGAGACTTGATAAGATTCCGATTTATAATCGAGATAAAAATTATAACCTTAGTCTTTGCTCAACTCAGAAAAAATTTACTTTCTTCTCCCGTCTGACTGTTCGAGCCAACCGAATAATGGGTTTCTGTATTTTGGGAAGCGCATTTGTAAATGAAGATTTCATTAATGAATTGGGTATGAAAACGCAAGGAAAACCCAAGTATTTGACCCGTGAAGGGAGTGTTGTACATGTGGCAACCCATGAACTCATGCATGCATATATAAATAACGCTTATGGAAGTTTTAGGGCACGTACTTTACCAAATTGGAAAATAGAAGGATATTGTGAGTATGGAGTTAACCAGTTTGTTGCTCCAAGCGATAGTGGATACACAATACATGAACGAATTGACATATACCTTGATGACTCAATGTGGAATCCAACTGCAAAAGTACACCGCCCTCACTATATCTGGGGTCTGATGATGGAATATCTCATTAATGTAAAAGGTTTAAGTTTTGAGCAAGTGATGGATAATAGCATACTCAAAGAAAATGTCTACCAGGAAATGATGAATTGGCGAAAGTCGATTATAGGTAATACTTCACAAGTATTCAAGCAAATAGAGATCGAAATTAATTGATTTTGAAGATGCAGAACAAAATTTTTGCACTAGTGAAGCTAATCACAAAATTATCTTAACAAGAAATATAAAAGACTAGAAAGAAAGTAAATAGGCAATATTGACTCCAACGGAATACGTAAGTCAGATGTAAAAATTTCAAGCTTACCACTAGCACTATACATGAAGTAATTCCTCATTCGTCGGAACTCTTCATGAAATTGACATTATATTCAAATGTGCTTAAGTTTTAAAAAGAAGACTTTATTAATAAAATATATAATCATGAAAGGAAAATCAAGAGGTTATATCATGGCGGGAGTTGGGTTTATTTTGATTCTGATTACAGCTCTTAGTTATTTACTGAATTGGGATGGACAATATACTCCATTATTTATATTAGGAATTGTGTTTGTCGCAGTAGGAATGAATATGACTAGAAAATCAGATATAAAATGAACTGGAAACAATGGGTTGCTTCGAAAAAAAAGATATACATCGGTATAGTATTATTTATTGTCGCATATATCATTACAATTCCCTGGAGAAATTATGAAAGGCTTCTAAAAGGATCTATTGATATTTCGGAAGGTGTTCCTATTTGGATTCATTTAATAATTATTGTAATTGGGTTAATTGTTTTCATAATACTTCTAAAAATAATTGAGCTTATTGTTAAGAAAAAAGTTCTCAAAAATAAATTATAAAAGGAGAGGAACTCTCTCTATCTACTTGATCTATATATGGCGTTTCGCTTTTACTATACAACTGAACTTACACCTACCTGGTGTTGAGGATATTTAAAAGATTAGCGACCTTTGACCGAATAATATTTAATCATAATTATGATGAAAATTGAGCATCTGGTTATATGGGTAAAAGATTTAGAAAAAATGAAACACTTCTATGAAAAATATTTCAATGTTAAATCAGGTGAAAATATCATAATCAAGTTATTTCTATGATAATGGTCACATTCCGGATGAAAAATATTGAATGTTGGATTGGTACTTATTGTAAACTTTAAATGAGATTTCATGTACGTATAATAGACTAATCACTGGTACATTTGTACTAATATTATGCTCAATTAGAATGAAATGAAAGAAGAATGAGTCTCAATTTAGACGATTTTCACTACGAACTACCTGAATCCCGGATTGCCAAGCATCCACCGAAGGAAAGGGGTACATCACGATTATTGGTTTACAAACATGGTAACATTCAACACCATCAATTTGGTGCCATTATAGATCAAATACCTCAAGACGCAACTCTGGTCTTTAATGATACCAAAGTGATTCCAGCCAGGATCATCCTACACAAGGATACCGGTGCTCGCATAGAGATCTTCTTACTGGAACCTCTCACACCGTCTAAGGTGCATGAGGAGGTAATGAATAGTCAGAATTCTTGTACCTGGAAGTGCCTGATCGGAAATGCCAAGAGATGGAAACAAGGCACTTCGTTGTCAAGTCAATCTGTAAACTTTATAGCAACCAGAACCGGATCGGATGAAGTGACATTTGAATGGGAAGGAATGACGTTTAGTGAACTCCTCACAGAGATTGGAAAAATACCCCTACCCCCTTACATCCATCGAGATGTAGAGCAGGAAGATAAAGTTCGCTACCAGACCGTGTACTCAAAAATGGACGGAGCGGTTGCTGCACCTACAGCGGGATTGCACTTTACAGATGAGGTCATGGATGAACTGGGAGTAAAAGGTATACATACTGAATATGTGACCCTCCATGTTTCTGCCGGAACTTTTAAACCCATCAAATCAGATGACATCACCCAGCATCCGATGCACAACGAGCAGGTATGGCTTCATAGAAAAACGATTGAATCATTGCTTTCTACATCTCAGACCATTGCGGTAGGTACAACCTCCATGAGAACGCTGGAAAGCCTTTACTGGTTTGGGGTGCGACTACATCATAACAAGGAGGACTTCTACATCAGGAAGGAAGATCCTTATGATTTGGAAGCAATAGACAATCAGATTGCTTTACAAAATGTGCTTAGCTATATGGATCAACACCAACTACAGCAATTGGGCGGTCAGACAGAAATCTTTCTCTACCCGGGCTATACCTTCAAGATGTGTGAGGGACTGGTCACCAACTATCATATGCCCAATTCCACCTTGATACTATTGGTTGCTGCCTTCATTGGTGATGATTGGAGAAAGGTGTACGAAGAAGCATTGGATAATGACTATCGTTTTTTGAGTTATGGTGATAGTTCGTTGTTGATACCTTAATCCTACCTCCTATTGTGTAGTCGTTTTCTGATAAAAATGACAAGCTTAACGCTGGCATTGATTTGATCGTGTGTAATCATCTGTTTTCTATCCATATGGTGGTGATCTTGAAGAATTCTGAATAAAAAAGCATTTACAACTGGTTGGTGGATTTATTAAATACAATTGGTTATAGTTAATTAACTTTATTTGGTTGTTGGTGGCAGGCTAATTTGAAAAATGTGAACAAACAGTAAAATTATGAGATTTACCATGTCCCTAGTGTTCTTTTTATTGATTTGCTCTTTCGTTAAGGCTCAAAGTATAGACACGAAATGGTACAGTGAGACTGAGAGCAATGGGGTAATAATACAGAACAGTTTCCCGAAGGGTGGACCATACACTGGACCAACAAAAAAATATTTTAATCATAGTTACCTGGTATTCTATACTCGTATTGTTAATGAAACTGAGAACCCTCTAGAACTTTCAGTTCATTTTTCCGCCGATTCAATCGAAATTCCAAATTCCCCAGACACCTTTGTAAAATTATTTTTACCTCCTGATACAATGACCCTGGACAAGCAAAACTTATTTAGTTATGGAGTAACTGAGTTGAAGTCTTATGATAAATCTACCAGGTTTCAAAGAACAATAAACCCTAAAGCTGATTGCCTTTTCTATGTTGTAGCAATCTTCTATCAGACAAAGGCTGATGCATGGAATCAAGAAAGAGGAGGTAATCGAGCAGAACTTGTGTTAAAAGGACAAGATCTTTTTTATAGATTGCCCCCTCAGATTGATTCCCTACTCTGCGGACATATCATTTTTAATAAATGAGCTATCCCAAAGGTTTTGTGAAATTGGAGCCTTCCCCAATACATGACAGCCCTAAATTCAACAAATACCTACTAATAATTCTCAGGTGATCCAAAACAACAAATACTGACTGCCCAAAGTATGATGTTAACTACTTTAGAAGAACAACGAACTTAACTTCCCATTGAAAATTTACTACATTCGCGACCCTTATGAATGAATATTTCAAGTCGATCATTCTTGAGAGGACAGAGGCCTCTTCTGTCATTGGAAAAGAATTGATCCAGGAATTGTGGAGTGGGTATGGCAAAATAATGCGCGTCAGTTTAGAAAATGCTCGTGTCAAAAGTGTGGTGGTAAAGCATGTCCAAGTACCAGATGATAACAATCACCCCAGGGGTTGGAATACAGACATCGGGCATCAACGGAAACTTAAGTCTTACCAGGTAGAAACCACCTGGTATAAATATTACAGCAAACAAAGTACTGCTCGCCTGCCATACTGTATAGCCGTTGAATCACAAAATAATGAGGTATTGATGGTGCTGGAAGACCTTGATGTAGCAGGCTATCCCCTACGAAAGAGATTTGTATCGTGGGAAGAAATATCCTCCTGCCTGGCATGGTTGGCTAAATTTCATGCAAGTTATCTTGGGAAAGCTCCGGCAGGGCTATGGGATATTGGTACTTATTGGCATTTGGATACCCGACCACAGGAATTAATGTCATTGGAGGATCAACAGTTGAGAGCCGCAGCCCCTTTCATTGATAACAAACTAAACAGCTGTGAGTACAAAACATTTGTGCACGGTGATGCCAAGCTGGCCAATTTCTGTTTTTCTGAAGATGGGCAAGTTGCTGGGGTGGATTTTCAGTATGTAGGAGGAGGATGTGGAATGAAAGATCTGGCCTACTTTATTGGAAGTTGTCTGAGTGAAAGAGAATGTGAGCGATTAGAGTCACAGATCCTGGACACCTATTTTGAGTATTTACAGAATGTCCTCGAGGAAAGAAATGAAGCATTAGAAATGGAATGGCGATCTATGTATCGTGTTGCCTGGGCTGACTTTCATCGATTTATAAAAGGTTGGAGTCCTGGTCATTGGAAGATCAATGATTATAGCGAGCGAGTAACCGCAGAGGTGATCAATAATCTATAAAAATGGACCTTATTGAACTTAACAAGATAGCGATCAAGGCTGCAATATCTGCAGGAAAAGTCATTCATAAATATATGAATGATGATGTTACTGTGGAGCAAAAAAATGGTGGATCCAGTTATGCTTCAAAAGTAGTAACCGAGGCAGACCGGGAATGTGAAAAAGCCATTCTTTCGCATTTGCTTCCTACTTGTGAAGCGCTTGATATAGCACTCCTTACAGAGGAGACTGAAGATGATGGCAGTCGGTTTATAAAAGAATATTTTTGGTGTATTGACCCAATGGATGGAACGCTTCCATTCATCAATAAACGACCAGGGTTTTCTGTATCCATTGCATTGGTCGCAAAAGACGGTACACCGTTCATAGGAATCGTTTTAGATCCCAGCACAGATACATTGTACCATGCTATAAGAGGACACGGTGTTTTCAAGAATGGCAGGCACTTAGAAATATCAAATACAAATGATCATCTAAGTTACCTCACTGATAAACCCCTGAATGATTCACCACGATCCGCTGAGATAGAAAGCTTGCTTATAAAATATACAGAGAAATTAGATTTGAAAGGGGTCAAAGAGATTGCCGGAGCCGGGGCAGTTATGAATGCCATTAATGTAATTGAAAATGGCCCTGCATTGATGCTAAAGTTCCCTAAAAAAGAACCTGGTGGTGGCAGCATATGGGACTTTGCAGCTACGGCCTGTATTTACCATGAATTGGATTTAACAGCAACAAATTATGAAGGAGGAAAGTTGGACTTAAATAGAAAGGATGGTACTTACATGAACCATGAGGGTGTCTTTTTATCCAACTTTTAAAAAGTCATTTACTACCCCCTAAACCTTCAGTCATAGAATATGTTGACAGAACAATGCATCTTGTATCTGGCAACCAATAGATGACATGAACTTTATAAAAGAACATATCTGGTTGATTTTATTTATTGTGTGGGGACTCCCTATGGGGTATTATAGAAGCAAGTTCAGAAAAATAGTTTATCAGACGGAGCACTGGTGGATTAACATAAAACCAATTTTTATCAAGGAATTAAAAGGACTATTTGGAAATATCTATCCAGAAAATCAAGACTACATAAAATTTAGAAATTTCTATAGGTTTTACCTTATGATGTACTTAATCTTGTTTGCCTTGTATTACACTTTCAAAGGATAGGTTATTTGTCAACCATATGGAGTAACAATGATGACTATATCTCTCATCATAGTTACTCTGATTGCAATCTTTCCAAGTAGAAATTGGTAGATTTTAGACAAAGAAATCAGAAAATTCAGATGGACAGATCGATGAACATTTGATAAACACCTGGGTAGGACCTCCAACTGGGAATTGGCATGATAGTCCAAGCAATTGG
>JABDLO010000369.1 GCA_013002995.1 Saprospiraceae bacterium
CCTTAAAGAAGGTTTTCTTTATTCCTGGAAGCAAGCATATGGCTTCGGGCTTTATGTGGCCAGGCCTTATGCTTCTTTCTTCCGGGATGATTCTTATCCCTCTAATCCCATGATCAATGGGTTAACAGGAGGCTGGGAAGTAGGGCTTGCACAAAACCTGATGTACAAGCGTTTCTTTAAATCCCAGGTTTACATCGGGTATACCAATATTTCACTCAGAGAAAAATTTAATAATGGAGTGGATACAAGATTGACAGCTGATTGGACATTCGCCGGACCGACGATTGCTTTTATGCCTATTATTCTCACCCCTGGAACTAATGATATTAAACTGACCATCGGAGCAGGGGCTTATGCCCGCTATTTTACCACAATGGAATTGAAAACAGATGGAGATCTCCCTATTGTGGTAGATCCCGAAGAAGACATGGAAAAATTTGATTATGGATTCAGAGCACAATTGGGCCTGCAACTTTATCGATTCAACATCATCTTGAGTGCCACCAATCAGTACAATAATCTCATGTCCAGTGAGATTGTCATGTTCAACCAGGACATCCGAAATATCAGAATGAAATCTTATGCCCTTAACCTCCAATTCAACTTTTAGTACCATGCAAACAAAACATATAATATACATCTTACTCATCATTGGAACACTCTCCTGTGAGGACGAAATTGAATATGGATTTGATGAATTTTATGATGCTTACCTGGTCGATGAAATTTACCTGGAAGCGGATAAAAGCATCTTCTTTGATGGAGATGACCCGGTTGAGTTTACAGTAAGGTCAAATGAAGAATCGACAGAGATTGACATATTTTATTTTGATGCAGTAATTGTTGTGAATGATACAGACACCCTGGAGGGTAAAACTTTTTTACCTACTGAATCCGGAAGATATACTTTTAAAGCAGTGGTCAACAATTTAGAATCCAATGTAATTCCAGTGGATTATGTAGATAGGAAGGATATCAGCACCCTCAGTTTCGAATATGAAGGGTATGACTTGTTAACTACTCATCCGTGGTCTAAAGCAGGGGATTTTATTTTGAATGGGACGCTGAATGGATCCCCCAGAATAGTAGATTTTACCAAGTCATCGATCCCTATAAAATTCAGTGATGGCTCATCCACTATTGAAAGAAGAGATTATAGGTTTTCGCAACCTGGGACATTTGAAGCCTGGGCGGAAGTAAATGGAATGAAGACCAATTCAATTACTTTTACCGTAAGAGAAAAAAAAGAATATGAGCCCATTGAAATGGAAATAATCTTTCATTATATAAAGAGTGATCCAGTACACAGTGAAATTGAAAGAGCGATAGCCTCCTATAATGAGATTTTCACCAATCCAAGTCCAAAACAGGTTGGCACCTTCCTTTCCAATCAATGGGAAAACCCCAATATTGTCAACACCAATATGTCTTTCAGGCTTGCAACCCAAACTCCTGATGGAAATACTTTAGCTACCCCGGGAGTTAGATCTGCAACTGCTCCAGCTGAAGATATAACTACCGTAGAGCAATTATATGATATTGTCAAGCTGAACAACTGGGATCCCAATAAATACATCAACATCTATGTAGGACCATTGTCTATTCCTCCTTCCGCTTCACTTCCGGTCCTGGAACAGGAAAGGTTGACCGGATTGAAAACAGCAGATAGTGATGAGGTTTTTGGAAATGATACTTTAAATTACATATTCAATGGTGACACACCCTATAATTCCAATATGCTGGGGCGGTTTTGGGGGTTGTATTCCAACTATGACGAAGTAAACAACTTCCCGGTTCCGGGAAGTAATTGTCCTGGTATTGTTCAGGCTGTTCAGACAAGTTTTAGTATCAATGGAATGTGTATGGATGATTTTTGTTCCGACACCTATTCCTATTTATCGAGATCTGCTCCATTCTTTGATGCAATAGGTGTTCATGACCTGGCAGTCGTGGGTGATACCATCCCTTCTGAGTGTTTTCAGATTGCAAGAGACTGTAATGGCTCCTCAACTATTTTCAAGGTAAAAAACATCATGGATGACCCGGGAGTAGATAAAGAATTTGTTGATAACAATGCACAATTGACAGCCCGCCGTACGCGAAATGAAATCACCTACGATCAGCGGGAACGCATGCGATTTGTCATTGATCACGCCATCAATCGGCCGACTCCCAGGAATCAATAGTGAACATATCTTTGAGTTTTTTCATATAGCTTTACAGCAAATGTAATGTGTGAAATGGGTGGAGTAATCAGGGAACTGATAGCTTCACCCATTTAATTTTATATCTTTCACTTACCTCAGAATGCCCACACTCACTATAAAGTGCGGGCAATCCAAGAAAAATAAATTATAATCTAGTAAGTCAATTCTCCTTGACCGTAATTAGAATATGCTACTGGGGCGCCATCATCATTATAAGTAAACTCAAAAAATAATTTCACCCATCCTTCTGCATTTGCAAAGCGGCCTGTACCTCCTGGATAGTATTCATACATCTGGAAATACAATCCATCTTCTACACCATCATATAAAAGCCTGGTTAACAATTTGTCACCATTGGCAGCAATTTGATATCCTTCTGTTCTGGTACTCGGAATTGTAGGGTTAAAGCTTCTGCAGTAAGATAAGTATAAGTCATATTTACCCATATGAGTAGCGTTTCCAGTCCCTGTTATTTCAACCAGGACCTGGGATTCGGAACATGCATATGGATTATACTCTATGATTCCATCCCCTTTAACTTTCATGGGTTTAGTTACAGCCTTCCCATTATTCTTAAAATTGGGTTTAAGCGCATTAACATTGATTTCATCATCTATGACAATGGCCTCATCTGTCAATGGAGCATTTAATGAAACATCTTCACTACAAGATGTCATCAATAGTCCTGCAAATAGCAGGATGAAAAATTTATTTTTCATGGTTTCAAAATTTAGGTTTAGTAATATCTTACCCAGCTAGGTAAACATACTCGAATAGAAATGCTTTGTTGAGCGTCTCAAGATTTTTGGTGAGCGTCTATTTGAGCTTCCTTGGGAGAATAACCGAATTCGTTTTTAAATGCCGTACTGAAATGGGACATGTTTTTGAACCCTGCAGCCATGGCCGCCTGGGTCACATTATATTCCGGGGCATGTAAAAATGATTTGGCCTTATGCAATCTGTAATTCATAAGGTATTTTCCAATCGGTTGATCGGTAATGCTTTTAAATTTTCGATAGAATTGTGCCCTACTCATTCCCATGTGCTTATAAATATCCGTTATAGAATGAGATTCATTTTGGAGATTTTCGTCGATCAATTCATGGATGCTCTTTAAAAATTTAACCTCATAACTGCCTGCCTTATCTGTAAGCAATGGAAGTGAAGCGTGTTTCTCCTGAAGTTTTTTCCTCAGTAAAAGCAACTGTTTTAATGTTGCGAAGAGCTCTTCTTTATCAAAGGGTTTATAAAGGTATGCATTGGCACCTTTCTGTAGTCCTGTAATCTTAGAATCTTTATCAGCTTTTGCAGTAAGCAAGACTATGGGAATATGGTTGGTATTGAGATCAGACCTCAAATGATCAACCAGCTCATATCCATCCATATCAGGCATCATGACATCACTGATTATGATATCTGGAATATATCTTGTTGCTTTCTCAAGTCCAACTCTACCATCCTCTGCTTTAATAATGATGTACTTATCCTCCAACAATCCTTGCAAGTAATCGATGACATCGTTGTTGTCTTCCACGATGAGCAACAAAGGGAGATCACCCTCATGCAATGAATCGACTACATTGATTACATCACCTTCTTCTATATGATCTTTCATAACCGTTTTTAAACTTCCGGTTAATTCTTCTGAATTATAGACCATAGGGATGGGTAAGGTAACCGTAAAGGTTGTTCCTTCCCCAATGCAGCTTTCAACTGAAATCGATCCTTCCAGTAGTTGGACCAATTCTTTAGTCAATGCCAGACCTAATCCAAATCCTGAATCCGTACGGCTTTTACTTTCATCTGTTCGATAGTATCTGTCATAAATATGATCAGTATCTTCTGGAGCTATTCCTATTCCGGTATCAGAAATAGCAACTTTTAGATCTTTACCAGCAGAAACCCTAACTGTTATGGACCCTCCATGGGAAGTGTATTTTATGGCATTGGAAATGATATTGGAAAAGATATGCATCCACTTTTCTTCATCATATTCTAAAATGAGGCTTTCTCTGTCTGAAAAAAATTGAAGTGTTAACCCTTTGCTTTCAGCAAGGCCCTGGAACGACTCTGTCAAGTATTCTAAATATTGAATGGCATCTCCTGGGATTAATTCAACAGATATCATTCCTGATTTTAATTTGGACAGATCCAAAATTTGATTGACCAACTGCAATAGTTTGTTGCCATTGTTGGTGATGGCCTGTATCCCTTTATCCATCCATTTGGAAGGGTTTTCCTTAATCTCTCTTGCCATTCCAAGGATGACCGTTAAAGGTGTCCTAAATTCATGTGTGATATCAGTATATAGATTCGTTTTTACTTCATCTAAAGCTCGTAATCTTTCCGATTCCAATTTTTCAAACGTGCTTTTTGTAACCATATAGTAAAACACTAAAAACAGTGTGGTCGCATTGATCCATAAAATATTAAGGATATAAAAAATGACATTGGTTGTCGGATTTATATACTGGGGCACATCTGTCATCAACTCATATGCACCTGCAACAATAATGGTGATGCCGTACAACTGAAACAACCAGAATGTCCTCTTCTTCTTGTCGCCCAATACAGAAGCCATCGCACAATTCAGTCCTACTACAATCAATCCATGGGAAGTTGTGATTCCCCCAAGAGAGATCATCACAATACATGTTGCTATTACAACTTCTATATTAAATAAATGAGTGATGAAATCGAAGCGATTAGATTTAATTACCAAAGGAATAACAACCACGTATGACAACAATAGAAAAATTCCATAGTAAAATAAAGGCCACACCTTGAATATCACCGTGAGAAAGGTCATAAATAGTACTCCTGAACAGGCTGTCAACATCCAGTAAAAGATCCACTTTTTTCTTATTTGGCTTGTTTCATCCAGACTGGGGTCATCACACAGCTGTTCAAGCTTTACGCTTACCTTATCGATTAAAGATCCATCATCATTCATACAGACCTTGTTTTAAGGTGGTAAAATCCCAATAAATAAAATTAATTGTAACATTTGTTGGATGATTCATCACCCGTCATCATTCAAAATGATGTTGATCAATCAAATGGTCTTCAGCTAACAGTTAATTAAAAGTCCTGGCTTCCTATCATTACAAGATAATTTGATCTAATTTTGAAGCAATGCGTATCATAGCTTTAAGCGGTTCATCCAGGCCTGACTCCAGTAATGAAATGTTCTTAAAGGCCATTAAATTTCTTTGTCCACAGCAACAGGTGATTTACTACAACGTCATTCATGATCTTCCCCTTTTCAGGCCAGAGAAAGACAGGTACCCCTGGCCGGATAAAGTCTTATCATGGAGAACAGAAATACAGCTAGCAGATGCTGTCATCATCTCGACCCCAGAATATATCCACAATATTCCGGCAGCATTAAAAAATGCAATGGAGTGGTTGACCTCCTCAGGAGAAATGATGGATAAAAGAGTCTTACCCATTACCTTCACTCCACACCCACCCAGGGGAGAAAAAGCCATGCAATCACTGCTGTGGTCATTGACCGCATTAAAAGCCCGGATTGTGACACAATTGCCGCTTTATCAATCGGAAGTAGACTTTGATTCCAATGGTAGAATCATCAATGAAGAGATACGGGAAATTCTAGAGGAAGCCATTCTTATGTTGGTTTCATAATAAAAAGCCTGCACTCAACCATAAGTGCAGGCCATCCAATGAAAATTAATTCCTCATCAATACGTCAATTCTCCTTCTCCGTGGTTAGAATAAATGGTCGGACGTTCATTATCATCAAATTCGAAATATAATTTAACCCACCCTTCTGCTTCTTCAAAACGTCCGGTTCCTCCGGTGTAAATGAAGTAGATAAAGAATCCTCCTTCATCATAACCTTCTACAGGAGTGTTTTCATCTTTCGGGCCCATTTCTGTAAAAAGAAGGTCCCCATTAGCAGCAATGTGAAATCCTGCAGGAACTGTATCTTCATAATCTTCATCTACAGCCCGGCAATAGTCCAAATACAGTGAAAACTTACCGAGATGGGTTGCTGTACCAGTTCCCATCACCTCAACATAGTCATATCCTTCACCGCATTCATTCTCTGGATCGTTGTACTCCAATTCTCCCGATCCTTTCATTTTATAAGGTTTTGTAACAGCCTTACCAATCAAATGTGGATTAGGGTTTTCTCCGTTGAGCTTGTTGTTATCTACAACAATGACCTCATCACCAATCATTGTTTCAAATAGTGTCGAATCATCACTACAGGATGTAATGAGCAGTCCTGCCAGTAATGTGAATAATAGCTTTTTCATGATATATATTTTTTTGATCAAAAAATCAATTTAAGAGCCTTCTGGAAGGCATCATTGTTTTGCACAAAACCATCTAGATTGGAATAATGATAGAATATCGGCTGCCTCAAGGCATTTAAAACCTATTATTCTAATCACATTAATGATGTACAGATAGTAAATTTCAACAGCTGGAACGCGTTGATTGGATTACAGGGATGCTATGATGTTTTTTCCGTCAGGAAATCCCTCCTAACATCAACAAATTAAATATAGATTGGGGTAAGATTATCTCTTTTTCATCACTATTGAGAGTGATATTTATCAATGAGATCATTTTATTGAAGATTGACCCCATCATTGAGGCATAATTAAAAATTAACCGTTTCCTTTTGATCTACATTTACAGACACCTTGGCTATCCCTTTTCCGACCTTTATGGTACCCTGGAATTTCACGTCAAGCTTTCTGTCTGACATGATTTCAAGTCCTTTGGCGAGGGCTTGCAAAGGGTTGTCGTTGTACAACTTATCCAGGTCCATATTGATGTACACCGGCATTTTAAATTCACTATCAGCAGGCATGGAAGTCTCATAGGTCTGATCAATATCCGCTATTTCTACATCATCGATCAATGCAGTAAGGTCAGCCTTGTCCAGGTCCAGCGCAAATGAATTGGGATTATTCAAGATCATGCTGGCATTGATCTCTACCTTACTCTTGTTCATGGTGAGTACTTCAACATCTTCGATTCTTTCTAATGTGGGTTCTTCAATTGAAGTGCATGCACCCAAAAAAGAAACGATGATTAATATAAATAGTAGTTTGAAATTCATGGGTTGTTATTTAGATATTGTTAACCGTTGTATTGGCTCATGGTGTGCCCTAATCCAATTGCAGCAAATGATTTGACGGCATCGCCAGCTTTCTTTAATATACCAGGTAGTTTATCTCTCTCTTCAGATGTCCACTTACCCAGTACATAATCTACTTGCTGGCCTTTATAGAAATCTCCACCTATGCCCACTTTTAACCGGGGATATTTATTTCCCCCCAGATGTTGTTGAATGTCTTTAAGTCCATTGTGGCCTCCATCGCTGCCTTTACCCCTCATTCTCAAGGTTCCATATTCAATATGGATATCGTCAACAACAACCATGATTCGGTCAACAGGAACTTTTTCCTTCGTCATCCAGTATCTCACTGACTTACCACTGCGATTCATGTAGGTAGAAGGTTTCAATAAAACCAGAGTTCTTCCTCTATGCTTAATCTGGGTGACTGCTCCCAGCTGACTCAGCTTCCAGGCAGCTCCGGCTTCTTCAGCCATCACATCGACCACATCAAAACCAATATTGTGACGGGTATCATCATAATCCGGGTGCATATTGCCCAGTCCGATTATTAGGTACTTCATAGGATCAGGTAACTTCTCTTCTTTCTTTAAACCAAATATGTGCTTCAACCATTCCCACATC
>JABDLO010000459.1 GCA_013002995.1 Saprospiraceae bacterium
ATCCGCTATTTTTATTTCCAGAGTAGTTTGATCTTTCACCTTTTCCAGCATTTGGGCCTTCAGGTCTTCCCATATCTACATCAGAATCATCACATACTCTGAATTCAACTCTTCTGTTCATATAGTGTTGAGTTTCACTTCTACTAGATCCTACTAGAGGAGTTTCTTCACCACCATACATCAATTTAAAGCTGCTTCTTGGTAGGTTGTAGTTGGCTACAAGATAATCTACCGCTGCTTTAGCTCTATTGTAAGACAATACATTGTTATAATCATTTCCACTTCTAACATCAGTATGACCTATTGCAGTTACACAAAGATCCGGATACATTTTCATAACTGTTGCTACATGGTGTAAGTGTCCATAGAATTCTGGCTTAATGTTATATCTATCTAGATCGTAGTGAATCATAGGTAAAAACCATTCACTTCTGATAGTAGACATGATAGCTGCAGCCTTAGACTCAAATATTGAATTAGCTTCTTCTTCATTGATATAACCAGGATCTGGAATCTGTGCAACTCCATTACCATTTACATCATACCCCGGAGGAGAGAAAGGCTCTTGATCTTTACAATCTGCAAGTCCATCTCCATCGCTATCAAGTGTTATACCTCTGGTATCAACAGCACATCCCGCTGGAGAATCAATCTCCTGATCAAGCATATTGATGATTCCATCTCCGTCATCATCACTTAGGTCAAGAACTGGTCTTTGCTTTAATTCAGCAATATCATTCATTGTTGCATCAAGTGGATTCAACCAATATAGTGGCTCAGTCACTTTATCAAAGTTTCCTAAGTTAATGGCCAATCTCAAATTGGTGTAATGTCCAATATCATTGTTATTGGTCTGATCAACAGCAGATCTAAATTTGATTCCATCCAGGTAATCATTATCAGCAAGCATTACCTGATGCTCAAGTCCGAGGTTTACTCTCTTACTCAACTTTCTTGCAATACCCATGGAACCTGTAAACATCCAGTGAATGTTTGTCTCATCACCAAGTCTGAATATACCAGCCTGGTTAGCACCTTCAGTTTCATAATCTCCGTCATAGATATCATTCAATGCAGATTTAATATCTCCTCTCCCTGAGCTTGTATTAAAAAGATCAAATGTCCATCCCGCCCTATTCCTAAGGTCTGTATATGGAGAAGTCCCGTTAAGAAGATCAAGATTAGTTGTATGAGTGTTAAGACCAGCACCTATCGCTAAATACCAATTCCACTTGTTTCTATCCTTGTGGAATAAAATATTTCCAATATTTATAACTCCCTGGAGAGCTCCATAAATATATTTTGTCTTGTAAGAAGGAAACCACTCTTGTCCAGTATTTGAATATGGATCAAATACTCTTTCAACTAGGCCACCTCCAGCTGTTCTATGTCTCCATGGTTGAGCATCTAATCCCTTGGCTTGACCGTAGAAAAAGTCAGCTCTTAATGAAAACACATAGTGGATAGCCTTTCTTAAATGAAGACCGAATCCAAGATTTGGTATTTTTTCATCGACATCACCGTCAATAAAAAAGCTACCTACGTGGATTCCTAGTTCCCATGCATTGTTTGGTTTTGCAGAGTAATCGTACTCACCCATTCTCCATTTGGAGTTCTGTTCTGGGTCTTTTGTCATCTCGTCCTTAATTTCTCTGGACATCATAGACTCATCCTGCGAATACGCAGAACTTGTACAAAGTCCGAGCAACAAGATGAAAATGTAGAATTTTCGAGTCATAGGGCAAAAATTTATCGTTTTTAACATAAGATACAAATGTATCTAAAAATTAATTTCTATCAAACATAAACACAAAAATACTACCACATTGCAGTAGTTTATGTCCGATTTTCAGAATAACAAAGGTCAAGGTAATAAATATTACAAAGATTGTTCCATCCTTCTCAAGTTAATTTTTTGTCAATTTAATCCACATAAAGCACATTTACATTGATTTAAAATCAATATATTTGAATTATATTTAATATGTAACTATGCTGAATAACTGGATAAAAGGCCTCAATCCTGAAATTGCTGGAAAAGTAAAAAGGATTAATATTGATACGAATGAGGAAGGTGCTCACCTTGAAATGCTGGACGAATACAAAATTGTGATCCTCTCCTCTGAAGAAAACAGACCCAATGGAATAAGGGAATCGTTAAGTCATTTTGAGAGTCATTTCAATAATTTACCCATTATTGACCTGGGTTATTTCAGAAAAGATGATCCTACCTTCAATATTCAGTTGATTGAAGAGTTAAATTCAAGTAAAATCCTTCCGGTAGTTTTAGACAAGGATTTTCGATGGTTCTCTGAAATTGTGAAAGGAGTGACAAAATTGAAGAGAACTTACAACATGTGCATCTCCAACACCTTGCAATTTTCTGAATATGGCCTTCCATGCGACTATATGGGTTTTCAAAGACACCTGGTCCAACTGGACCATATCAATAGAATAGGTGATCATTCCATAAATTCAATGAGTCTCGGAAAATTGAGAGCTGAAGTAAATGAAGTTGAACCAGTCTTAAGGGATGTTGTATATTTATATTTCGATATCTCAGCAATCAGACAAGGTGATGTTCCTGGATCATTATCTAGTATGCCCTCAGGATTGACCTGTGAGGAAGCTTGTCAACTTATGAAATACACCGGAAAATCTAATGATCTTAAGTTGATTGTAATTGGAGGAGACTACAAAGAAGATCCGGCTACCAATAACTGTATTGCTGAAATGTTGTGGTATTTTCTGGAAGGACACAGCCAAAAAGCAGAAGACCATCCTAAAATCAGCCATGAGTTTAGTGAATATATAGTGGACGCACAAGAACTTGATGAGTCTTTCATCTTTATCAAGAATAAGGCATCCGGGAGATGGTGGTTTGCATTGAATAATGATGAGAATGAATTTATAAGCTGTTCATATAATGAATATCAAAAGACAATTTCAGACGAATTACCACATAGATTATTAAAGCACCTGACCAAAATCTAATCATCAAGCAGTACTTCTAACTTAAGACCTCTTGATCCTTTAAGAAGGATATTTTTTCCTTTAAGATCCATTCTATTGAAATATTCACTGGCTTCAATTGCTGAAGTAAAGGATGGAAACGAGTGATCAATACTTTTAAAAATGGGACCAATGAATATAACTTCCTGAATCCCTAGCTCATGGACTAAATCAATAATATTTGAATGCTCAATTACTGCTTCCTCACCCAGTTCCAACATATCCCCAATGATTACAAATGAATTTTCGGGGAATGCTTTTACAAAGTTTTTCAAACTCAATTGAACACTCGAAGGATTTGCATTGTAGGCATCTTTAATGATTGTAGCTCCTTTATATGTAGTAATTTCGGATCTATTGTTACTTGGTTTATAATTACTTATAGCCGACTGCATCAATTCATGATCAATATCTAGGTAATTGCCCAAAGTTACTGCACACTGAATGTTAATTGCATTATAATTACCGAATAAATGGCTTTCATATAAATAATCATTTATTGACAATTTAATTGATGGATTCAGTTCAATAACTTTTGCCGGGTTGTATGAGATGATTTCCTTACACCCTTCAGGTATTAGAGAAGTTAATACTTCATCAGTACCGTTGTATATAATAGTACCATTCTTCTGAGCTATGAACCTGTACAATTCAGACTTACCCTTTTTTACCCCTTCAATTCCTCCGAACCCTTCAAGATGCGCTTTACCAATATTGGTTATAATACCTATATCAGGATTGGAGATATTGCTTAAAAAATCAATTTCACCTTGATGGTTTGCTCCCATCTCGACAATGAGAACTTCAACATCTCTTGGAGTGGAGAACAAGGTAATCGGAACACCTATGTGATTGTTGTAATTCCCTTGAGTAGCATAACACTTGAAGGAAGATCGTACAACTTCATAACATAACTCTTTAGTTGTTGTCTTACCATTGGATCCTGTAATCC
>JABDLO010000476.1 GCA_013002995.1 Saprospiraceae bacterium
ATATATATCTTAGGGCAATGTTCATGCATGAGTATAATCAATTGATCTAAACAACGATGTTAACCATTCTTCCGGGAACAATGATGACCTTTCTTGCCGGTTTACCGTCCATCCATTTCTGAATGGAGTCAAGTGCAAGTGCCATTTTTTCAACATCCTCCCTGGGCATATCAGCTGCAATTGAAATGGTATCTCTTTTCTTACCATTTACGCACACAGGATATTCTACTTCATCTTCTACAAGGTAAGATGCATCGAATTCCGGATAGGTTGCCTGATGAATAGATCCTTCCTGCCCCATAACATGGTACAATTCTTCTGCCAGAAATGGTGCAAAAGGTGCCATAACTCTTACCAATTCCAACAATAAAGATGTAGATCTTGTACCAGCTTTCTTAAGTTCATTAACACATACCATTAATGCACTTACAGCTGTATTGAATGATAGCTTTTCTATATCCTCTGTTACTTTCTTGATAGCTGCATGAAGAATTTTTAATTCTACCTTAGTGGGTTGAGAATCGTCAAGCATCCATTTCCCTTCTTTATAAAACAAAGACCAGAATTTTCTGATAAACTTAGATACCCCGTCTATTCCATTGGTATCCCATGGCTTAGATTGCTCAATAGGACCAAGGAACATTTCATACATTCTGAAACAGTCAGCTCCATATTTGTCAACCACATCATCCGGATTAACTACATTGAAGTACCGCTTACTCATTTTTCCAATCTCTGACTTTGTGGATAATTTTATATCATCTCCAAGATCATCAAGGCTGAACTCCCCTTCCTTGGTAATAAAAATGGAATCCTTATATTCTGGTCGCCACGCTACAAATTTCTGGATGCCTTTTCCATCAAGGTAACTTTCTTTGCTTCCATAATTAGATACAAAATCAACATGTACCGGAATCCTGGCATATCCACTTTCATCAGTAACCATTTCAGCAGAATAGAATACATTGAATCCCTGTCTTTTTTCTTTGGATAGATAAATATATTCTATCACGCCTTGGATCATCCCTTGATTCACAAGCTTTTTGAATGGTTCGACGGTAGGAACACGACCTTTATCATAAAGGAATTTATGCCAGAACCTTGAATACATCAAGTGGCCAACGGCATGCTCTGTTCCTCCAATATAAAGATCGACATCTCTCCAATATTCAATGGCTTCCGCTCCGGCAAATGCTTCATTATTGTGTGCATCCATGTACCTGAGGAAATACCAACTAGATCCTGCAAATCCAGGCATCGTATCTGTTTCCCTTGTTACCCCTGGTTTAGGGTGAACCCATGAATCAAGCCTCGCCAAAGGAGATTTTCCTCCTGATGCCGGCTTGAAATCTTCCAGATTTGGCAGTTCTAAGGGCAATTCTGATTCCTCAACAGCATGAGCAACACCTTCATCATCATACCATATAGGAAATGGTTCACCCCAGTATCGCTGACGTGAATAATTAGCATCCCTGATTTTATAATTGATCTGTCTTTTACCGATTCCTCTGGACTCAATTTTCTGGAGCGTCTTTTCAATGGCTTCAGGTACTTCCATTCCCGTTATAAATCCTGAGTTGATCATCACTCCCAGTTTATCATGTAAAGTGGCTTCAGGATACTTGGACTTATCTACCACATCAATGATCTCAAGGCCAAACTTTTTAGCGAAAGCCTGATCCCGTTCATCGTCACTGGGAACAGCCATTATGGCTCCCGTTCCATAATCTTTGAGTACATACTCACCAATCCAGATAGGTATCTTGGTTTCTGTAAATGGATTGATTGCATAAGCACCAGTAAATGCTCCAGTGACTTCCTTCACTTCTGCCATTCTTTCAATCTCTGACCTGGAAGACACATAGGATTTATAAGTTTCTATTTCTTCTTTCTGAGCATCAGTTGTAATCTGATCAACAAGGTCATGTTCTGGTGCCAGAACCATATAAGTTGCACCGAAAATGGTGTCTGCCCTGGTTGTGAATATTTCGATTTTCTCATCATGACCATCCAGGTTAAAGAACAATTGAGCACCTTCACTTCTTCCGATCCAGTTGCGTTGCATGGTTTTTAAAGCATCTGACCATTCAACCGTATCTAAATCATTCAACAACCTTTCTGCATATGCTGTGATGCGGAGGGACCACTGCTTCATTGCTTTCTTCTCTACAGGATGTCCTCCTCTTTCTGATACGCCATCTTTTACCTCATCATTGGCAAGTACCGTACCCAGGGCTTCACACCAATTGACATAACTGATTTTCCTATAAGCTAATCGATATCCCATCAAAACCTCATCCTTTTCAATGGGCTTCATGTTGTTCCATTCATCGGCAGAAAACTCCTGGTCATTGCTATTGGGTGCGTTGACAGCCTGGCTACCTCCTTCAGAAAATTTCTGAATAAGATTCTCTATGGGCATCCCCTTGTTGGCATCATTGTCATAATAATGATGGAATAATTGCAAGAATATCCATTGTGTCCATTTGTAATATTCAGGATCACAGGTACGGACCTCTCTTGACCAATCAAAGCTGAATCCAATATTTTCAAGTTGGCTTCTATATTGATTGATATTATTGACGGTAGATATAGCCGGGTGTACTCCCGATTGAATGGCATATTGCTCTGCAGGAAGCCCAAATGCATCATAACCCATAGGATGTAGAACATTGAAGCCTTTCATCCTTTTGTATCTAGAAAAAATATCAGAGGCAATATATCCCAGTGGGTGACCTACGTGAAGTCCCGATCCGCTGGGGTAGGGGAACATGTCCAGAACATAATATTTAGGCTTATCGTGATCGACATCAACCTTATATACCTGATTGTCCTGCCAGAATTTCTTCCATTTCTTTTCAATCTCTGACGAGTTATAATCCATACCTTTCTGCTTATTTTAATTAGAACGGCAAAATTATCAAAAGGTGGACGAGTATCCCTATAAATATTGAAAATTCCTGCGTGCGATTTATTATTTCTTCACCTGGTAGGTGCTCGGCACATCATTTACAAATCCCCACTTCTCAATCCATTGATTTTCAGCATCCATTAATGTGATCTGGTATGTCTCCATAGCAAGTGTATCACCAGTAGCTGCTGTAACGATCATTTCAGCTTCATTGCCATATTGATCGAATTCAAAATGAAATGACCTCTGAATGACATTATTGCTGTTGCGAATGTCTCGTCTTGTCCTCAGATCACCGTTGTATTCAAATGTTTCAATCCTTAATAACTCATCTGTCTGTCCATCGTAACCTTTAATTTCCTGTTGATGCCCTTTATTGTCATAAGTGTATTGATAGTAACTCATCAAGTCACCTTCGGGACTGAAATATTCTGAACGATAAGGTTGATCCATACTACCTTTATATAGAAATTGTTGTCTGCCTTCCGCTTCACCACTGGCATTATAAAACATGGTTTCCATGTGTTTATCTCCATTATAGGATTTACTTTCATAATGTTGAAGCTTTCCTTTTGAGTATGCTTCTCCTTCATTTACAGTGTCGTAAATTTCTAGGACTTCTGTTCTTGAACCTTCAACTTTAGGGTCTTTACAACTTGTTATTGCCAGGCTACCGATTAAAGCGATCAGGATGATTGATGAACTTAAGAATCTGTCTTTCATTCCAGTATGATTGTTGGCCCAAGTTAACAAATCCTACATGACCACCATACTTGGTAGGCATGAAGTAGAGGTTTTTATTATTCTTGGCTTCTGCAAATGGATAGCTCGCCTCCGGGAAAAAAGGATCATCCAGGGCCGTAATGATGAGAGAGGGAACTTCAATATTCTCAAGGAATTGTTTGCAGTGACACTGAGCATAATAATCTGCTGCGTCCTTAAATCCATGAATCGGAGCGGTATAAACATCATCGAATGCAAAAAGTGTTTTCACTTCGTCCAGTCTGGATATATCGACCTCATCGGGAAACATCTGATGCTTGAGCTTGATCTTTGCTTTCAGGGTTTTTAGAAACCTGATATCGTAAATCTTATTCTCCCATCTACTGATATGGATAGAACCGGCATGTAAGTCACAAGGCACCGAGATACCAACTGCAGCTTTAATCTTAGGTGATAAAGGTAAGATTCCATCCCCGATGTATTTTAAAACCATATTTCCTCCAAGACTGTAACCGACAAGGGCGATATCATCATAACCATCTTGAAATTTCTTTAGTAAAAAATGAAGGTCGGCAGTAAATCCGCTGTGATACATCTGGACTTTACGGTTCATTTCACCACTACAACCACGGTAGTTCATACATAACACATCCCAACCATTATCTGAGAGTAATTTACAGGTGTGCTGAACATATTTAGATTCTGAACTGCCTTCTAATCCATGACATAGAACAGCTAAATGCTTATGGCCTTTAAATACAGTATCAATATCAATGAAGTCACCATCAGGAGTGTCCAGGCGAGTCCTCTGATATCCTGGATCAACCCCTTTCCTGATCATGTATGGATAAATGGTGTTTAGGTGACCACTCCTGAATATCCATGAAGGAGCATATGAGTTTGCGTCGATTACAGGCACGATCTATTGATTTAATTCATTCCATATCTTGACCACTCTGTCAGGATAATCAGATATAATACCGTATACTCCTTTATTAATGATAGATCTGATGTCTTCTTCTTCATTGACCGTCCAGGGGATAAGTTTTATGTCTTCAGCAGAACAATAATCCAGAACCACCTGGTCGATTAGGTCAAAGGAAGGACTGTAGATGTCAGGCTTGAAACCCAATTCAGCTATGTTATCACTGATGGATTTCTCATTGCTGATCAAAAGTGCTGTGGCAATTTCTGGATATGTCTCATCCATATATCTCAAAGCCCTTAAGTCAAAAGATTGCAATATTACTCGCTCTTCCAACCCGTTTCTCATAACTACTTCCATCACCAGATCGGCAAATCTTCCTACTTCAGGATGGTATAAGTTATCCCCTTTAGGAGAGCTTTTGATTTCAATATTATAATATAGAGGGTCGATGCCTTTTTCTTTTGCGTATGCTTCCGCAAATGTGAATACCTCCTCCAACGACGGCTTAGTAACTTCAATTTTCTCCTGCTCGGGGAATCTGGGGTGGAGTTTCATTCCTACATCCCATTTTTGAACTTCTTCAAATGTCATCTGATAGATGTTGAACTGCAAGTGATTGTTACTTGTGACACTATCACCTTCAGGATGGGTGCTTATCTCATAATTGAAGAAAGGTTCATGAGAGACGATCACAACACTGTCGGAAGTTATAGCTAAATCCATCTCCAAAGTAGTGACTCCAATATCTATGGCTTTTTTAAAAGCAGGAAGGGTATTCTCAGGTAGTAATCCACGACAACCACGGTGACCTTCTATATCTAGTTTTCTGACCATAGGATCGGATTTACATGATTGAATAATGATAAGAATGATGATAAATAAAATGGATCGTTTCATATTCTATGTAATACATTTAAAATGCTTCTATAGACTTTCCTGTCTTGTCTGAGGAAATCATCCTTTGTCATCCATTTGGCAACGGCTATATCTTCCTCAAACTGTGGTTTTAAGGGTTGCTTGTGTGTTTTCATCTCATACCAGTGACTCTTTTTAATGGCTCTTCTTCCTTTGTCTCGATACATATGATGTGTCTTTCCGATCTTATGTACAATCTCAACTCCTGTGATTCCCGTTTCTTCCATTACTTCCCGGATGGCTGCTTGTTTTTTTGTTTCACCTTTGTCCATCTTACCTTTAGGTAGGTCCCAACTTCCTCTCCTGAAAATAAATAGGATTTCATTCAATTCGTTAAATATTACACCTCCGGCTGCTTCGATCACAACAAATAAAGATTTGAATTCTTTTTTAAGCTGCTTGGGTTCTGAAGAATGTATGATGATGCTTTTTCTTTTTTTATTTTTCTCCAGCATGTCAACATAATTTAGGAGTGCCTTTTGCTGTCCTTGATACAATACAACAAGATCAGGAGCAAGGTCAGTCCTTAATCTTTCTTTTTCCTCAGTATGACATAGTATGATGTCAGAATCATTAATGTAGATTTTGTACATTTGCCGCTTGTGTAGATGTGATAAAGGATTGAAAGTATCTTTCCTTCTTCTTTTTTCTTAATATTGAATGTTATCTATGTTATCTGCAGCCCAACTAGCCCAGAAACTCCTGCAAATTAAAGCAATTAAACTTAGACCTCAAACACCGTTTACCTGGGCATCAGGAATAAAATCTCCGATCTATTGCGACAATCGGATTACGCTTAGCCATCCTATCATTAGAAATGAGATAAAAGCAGCATTTGCCGATAAGGCCGGCAATTACGCACAGGCCAATTGTATTGCTGGTGTTGCAACAGCCGGTGTCGCACATGGTGCTTTGCTGGCTGATGCCCTCGATTTACCGTACGTATATGTAAGATCCAAAGCTAAAGCCCATGGCCGCCAGAATCTCATTGAAGGAGAATTACCTGAAAACGCTAAGGTTATAGTTGTAGAAGATTTAATCTCAACCGGGGGATCCAGTATCCAGGCTGTCAAAGCTTTGAGAGAGGCCGGTGCAGAAGTCTTAGTGGTATTTGCAATTTTTACTTATGGGTTTCAGAAAGCAGAGGATAATTTTAAAGAGGTCGATTGCCCCTTCATTTCCTTGAGTAATTATGAAGCCCTTTTAGCGGAAGCAGAATCTTCATCATACATATCTGAATCAGAAAAGTTAACCCTGGAAGAATGGAATGCCGCTCCTGAAACCTGGTACGACAAGTATTTTTAATTAGAGTATTAATAGTGACATGAAAATCATCAATAAAAAATCAGAAACCTTCCTTGAAAAGTATTTAAATAATGCCTCTCCTACCGGATTCGAAGCACCGGGGCAGCAATTGTGGTTGGATTATATAAAACCGTACATCGATGAGTACCATCTGGATCATTATGGGACATTGTATGGAGTGATCAACCCGGGGCAAGAATATAAAGTTGTCATTGAAGGGCATGCCGATGAGATTTCCTGGTACGTGAATTATATTACAAAAGATGGATTTATCAATGTCATCAGAAATGGAGGAAGTGACCACATCATCGCCCCATCCAAGAAGGTAGATATACATACTTCCAAAGGAGTTGTTAAAGGTGTATTTGGCTGGCCTGCCATCCATACGCGAAAGGGCAAAGACGTTAACTTATCTCCTAAACTGGAGAACATATTCATTGATGTCGGAGCGAAGAATAAGGAAGAAGTGGAAGAAATGGGTGTTCACGTGGGGTGTGTCATTACTTATGAAGATACTTTTCATAAACTCAATGATCGATATTACGTAGGAAGAGCTCTGGATAATAGGGTAGGAGGATTCTGCATTGCAGAAGTAGCCAGGTTGTTGAAAGAGAAAAAGAAAAAGCTACCATATACATTATATATCGTAAATAGTGTTCAGGAAGAAATCGGATTGAGAGGAGCTGAAATGATAGCAGAAACCATTCAGCCTGATGTTGCGATTGTTACAGATGTATGCCACGATACGGGAACACCACTGGTCAATGCTAAAATACATGGTGATATAAAATCAGGTGCTGGTCCTTCATTGACTTATGCTCCGGCTGTTCATAATAAGCTATTGCAATTGGTTATCGATACAGCTGAGAAAAAGAAAATACCATTTCAGAGATCGGCTTCCAGTAGGACTACCGGAACAGATACTGATGCATTTGCTTATAGCAATGGAGGTGTGCCATCCGTTTTGATTTCCTTACCTTTGCGATATATGCACACAACGGTAGAAATGGCTCATATTGATGATGTAGAAAATGTCATCAGGCTGATCTATGAGTCCTTACTGGTCATTAAAAAGAATCATGATTTTAAGTACTTTTAATGGAATCAATCCATTAATTTATTGAATCTATTTCTCAAAAAAGTACTGGATTTTTATGTGTATAGCAGCATCCACATTTCATTGTGTGCGATGGGTATGACCTGGTATGCTTACCAGTTATTCGATCTGCCGGTAGAACTGGAATATGTATTCTTTATTGGGTCATCCACATGGTTGCTTTATTCTATTCACCGGATCATTGGTATTGAAAAGGTAGGGGCTTTTAAAGGTAAAGGTAGATTTGCCATCATAAGAAGTCATAAAGCTCACATCTATGTCTATGCTGTTTTAGCTGCAGGCTTAAGCGGGTACTACTTTTTTAGACTTAGATATGATGTGATTTATACAATGGTGATTCCCGCACTCGTATCATTATTTTATGTATCTCCACTTTTTCCGGGTAAAAAGAGATTGAGGGATTTGTCTTGGACCAAGATTTTAATGATCGCCATGTGTTGGTCGTGGTTGACAACTTTTATTCCCGGACAATCTACAGGTGATGCTTTGATATGGGGCTTGGCCAGATTCTTTTTTCTTTTTGGAATCACAATTCCATTTGATCTTAGGGATAAGGATATCGATGCTCATACTGATGTAAAGACTATTGCTCATTTTGCTTCTGCAAATGTATTATCTGCTGCTGCAATCATCTCCCTAGTCATTAGTCTCTTCCTACCCATCATTGTTTTTTCTCTTTCTGCCCAGATTATCGTCTCAGAAGTTATTGTACATCTACTTGCGATAGGATTGGTTTGGTATACCATCAAGGATAGACATGATTATGCTTACAGTCTTTTGTTGGATGGAAGCATGGGAGCCTTTTATATCGTTTATATAATAATTGGATTTTTAAAATAAATATGAGGTAAAGACCAACCCTTTTCTGATCTAATGCCGTCATAGTGAGTGTTAGTAATTATAAAAATGATATTACCATGAGGAAAATACTTTTGCCATTATTATGCTTGACCATTATAGCCGGATTCACGTCTTGTCTGAGAGACGATTGTACTTCTCAGCGTGAATATATTGTTTATAACCCGGTATACTTACATGCTGATCAATTTAGAACTGAGGAGATAGCAGTTACTGATTCCAGAGCGTTGGAAACTCCCGGGAAATTGTACTTCTACAGGAACTTCTTACTCATCAATGAGCAGGCTCATGGTCTTCATATCTACGATGTTTCAGAAAGGACCAATCCTGTAGAAATTGCTTTCTACAACATTCCCGGAAACTTTGATATGGCGATCAAAAACGATGTGCTTTTTGTTGATAATGTGATCGATTTATTGGCAGTAGACATTAC
>JABDLO010000478.1 GCA_013002995.1 Saprospiraceae bacterium
ACCAATCACCGTAAGAATGGCCGCAATGAATGCCAGGTCTATCTCTAATGAGAATCCAATCCATCCATGGCACAATGAGAATATACCGAGTACGATTAATGAATCGTGGAACAATGCCGCAACGGCACCAAGACTATACTGCCACTTACTAAACCTGATAAAGATGTACAGGAATATCAATAACAACGCAAAGATTCCTGCATAGAAGGAACTCTTCTTAATGTCATCAGCAATGGTAGGACTCACCTTACCAGAAGCAGTGATATGAGGTACTCCTTCTGCAGCTTCATTTTTAAATTGTTCAATATCAAAACTGGACCCGGTAATGGTTTGGATACCCTGATAAAGTTTGTCCAACACATCTGCAGCTGCTTCTTCAGAGCTGTCATTGATGTTGTAAGATGTAACAACCTGATAAGTATTCTCTGTATCAATGGCCTTTACAACAGGAGCTGATCCGAAGTAAGTGGAAAGTCCCTCTCTTAAGGTAGTGTTGCTGATATCATCGCTATCGGTAAATTGTACATTGTAGCTGTACCCTCCTTTAAAATCTACTCCAAGGTCAAAACCTCTGGTGAAGATAGAAGCTAGACCAGCGATAATTAAAACTCCGGATACCACATAGGCAATTTTTCTTTTATTGATCCAGTCAATATTCAGATTAGCAAATGCATTCTTAGAAAATCCGGTCCAGAAAGATAGGTTTTTGTCTTTTCCTACCCAGGTATCAATCATCAACTTGCCGAATAATACAGCCGTCAACAATGATGACATCACACCGATGATCAATACTACTGCAAATCCTTTGATAGGTCCTAGTCCAAAGTATGCTAGTACAAATGCAACCAGAATCGTTGTGACATTGGCATCTATTATGGCAGAATAGGAATTCTTAAATCCATCCCTAATACTGGCAAGCAGGGTCTTTCCTGCCCTTAATTCTTCTTTCACCCTTTCAAATATGATTACGTTGGCATCAACCGCCATACCGATGGTCAATACAATACCCGCAAATCCCGGTAAGGTCAATACAGTTCCTATAGAAGATAAAGCTCCGAAAATGAATATCATGTTGGCAATCAAGGCAATGATTGAAACGATACCTGCACCTCCATAATAAAGTATCATGAAAACGAACAGAAGCACGAATCCAGCAAGCAGTGAATTGATACTTCGGTCGATATTTTTCTGTCCGAGTGATGGCCCGATTGTAGACTTCTGAATGATTCTTGTGGTCGCTGGTAGTTTACCTACTTCCAGAATATTGGCAAAGTCATTGGCTTCCTGTACCGTATAATTTCCTTCAATAGAGGATCTTCCTCCTGTAATGGCACCATTTACTCTTGGAGCTGATACTACTTCATTATCCAGAACAATAGCGATCTCTCTATTCCCATTCTGTGCAGCTATTGTAGTCATCTCTGCCCACTTTTTAGCTCCTTTTCTATCCATAGTTAAGGACACCTGTGGTTGATTCGTTACAGGATCCGGTTGATACGTAGCATCAATTACCACATCACCTTCTAGAGGAGCCTTATCAGATCCGGGAATGGTTTTCACCATGTACAATTCATATACATCCAGAGACTCTCCAGTATTGTAATCATAAGCCGGGTTTCTCGAGAAAAGGAACTTAGAATTCTTAGGGAATAAGGCTTTAATATCATCTCCATTCAGCATCTCCAATATATCATCCCTGTCATTCTTACTGCCTACTCCGATTACAGAAGCAGCAAATCCTCCCTGATTCAATTGTAATTTACTCAATAGAGGACCTCCCTGATTAAATGGGTTTTGAGGCTGCTGTGGAACTGCCACAGAATCAATGATATTACCCAGGGTATCATAAGTCGGGGTATAAATGGTATCAATTGTTGGAGCAACATCTTCAATCCCCATCATAGTCTTCAATCTGCTATCAGCTTCCTGAAAAGCTCCCAAAATACCTGCATCTGAGAATCTGTAAGTATCCCAGAACTCCAATTGGGCACTGGCCTGAAGGTATTCAGTAGCCCTTTCCTCATTTTCAATACCAGGTAATTCTACCAGTATGAGGTCACGACCTGCATCAAGAGATACATTAGGTTGTGCCACTCCCAGTCTGTCAATTCTTTCTTTTAACCTATTGAAGGTAAGTCCAACTGTTTCATTGGCTTTCTCTCTGAGGATTCTCTCCACTTCTCCATCTGAAGTTTCAACATTGATGCCTTCAAGTAGCTCTGTTCTCATGAAGATGGTAGATAGCTTTTTATCATTAGCGATCTTTCTCCACTCCTGTACAAAAAGTGATACAAAATCAGATTGAGAATTGGTCAATGCCTGATTGGCATTTGCCAATGCTTGAATGAATGTTTCATCCCTGGAGTTGGGTCCTGCCAGTGTCTTCAGTAGATCTTCTAGATCTACTTGAAGAACTACGCTCATTCCTCCTTTCAGATCCAGTCCAAGAGCTAATTGCTGGCTTTTAAGCTCGCTATAAGTGTATTCCTTAAGAAGAGGAATCTTAAATACCACCTCACTGGAAATAGAATCCAGGTATGCGCTTCTTGCAATCTTATAAACTGCATTTTCGTCAACTCCTTCTCCAGCTTTAACAGCTTCGGCTTGAGCATATACATCTGCAGCATTTTCAACTTTAGATGTTGGCCAGAAATATAAAAACTGGTATGCACAGACCAATGCTACTAGTATGAGTAATGCTTTTAATAAACCTTTACCTTGCATTATTTATTAATAATTGAGTGTTATATAAAATGATGAAACGAAGTTTTTAGATCCGTTTCGTAGGGTCACCCCTGCATAATGGGGTCTTTCTCCCTCCCTGAAAAAACGGGGCAAATATACGTGTTTTCCCTATACTACGTAACTATATCATACTTATTACGTATTATTTAATCGAATATGTACATCCAGTTGATTATTAGGACTCAATATCAAGGAGCAATTTGTCAATGGTTGTAAAATGTCTTATAGTTTTCAGAAGTCGGCTTTCAACCATCATTATATTGATTTATAAGTGACAACAACATTACTGTAGAATCTTTAAATTGATTTTTATATATTGGAAACCGTAAAAACTCATTTAATAATCAAATTTAAGTTAGCACACCATGGGATTATTTTCATTCCTCAAAAAAGCTGGTTCAGGAATTCTAAAGAATGATGCTGAAGCCAATGCGGCAAAAGCAGAAGCAGCTAAAGCCAAAAGAATAGAGTTACTCAAGTCTATAGTTGAAAGTACAGGTTTAGAAATCGAGAATCTTGACATTGAAGTTGCTGATGATCAGGTAACGGTATATGGCCAGGTTGATTCTCAGTCTGATAAAGAGAAAGTTGTACTTGTACTCGGTAATGTAGAAGGTATTGCCTCAGTTGATGATCGGATATCTGTAGTAAATCCTGAGCCAGAAGCCGTGTTCTATGAAGTTCAATCTGGAGATTCTCTATCCAAAATCGCAAAAGCTCATTATGGCGATGCCATGAAGTATATGTTGATATTCGAGGCTAATCAACCTTTATTGAAAGATCCGAATCTCATTTATCCGGGCCAGGTATTAAGGATTCCTTCTATAGACTAATAATAAAATTAAAGGATCAGGTAAAGCTTCAGTTTTAAAACTGGCTTTGCCTGATAATTTTTATTTGATCGAGAAGTTGTTTAATTCTTTAAGTGATAACATTTATTGGTTTACCTAATTGAAAAGCCTTTATATTTTCAATAATTCCCTGGAGTAAATTTTTCCGGGACTTTACCGTAGCCCAGGACATGTGTGGTGTCACAAGACAATTATTCAATCCAATCAAGGGATTTTCTCCTGGAGGTTCCTGATTTAAAGTATCCAGGCCTGCACCAGCAATCCTTCCAGAATTGAGAGCTTGTGCTAAATCAGACTCCACCACCAACCCTCCCCTGGCGGTATTGATTAATAATGCAGTCTTTTTCATTTTCTCAATACTGGCCTGACAAATCATACCTTTTGATTCTTCATTCAATGGGCAATGAAGAGAAATCACAGCTGATTTTTCAAATATGGTTTCCAAGCTTACCAATTGGTGCTTGGCATGATTTTCATTTTTCCAGGAACGCTTGAAAGCAATCACTTCCATACCCATCATGGAAGCAACATCTGCTACCCTCTTACCAATATTTCCATACCCTATTATTCCAAGAACCATCCCATTCAATTCAGGAATAGAGTGATCATAAAATGAAAACTCTCCACTCTGGTCCCATCTTCCTTTGGATACCTCTTCAGAATAATATCTAACCCTATTGGTCAATGCGAGTATTAAGGAAAAAGTATGTTGAACAACAGCTTCCGTACTATACCCCCTTACATTGCAGACTGTTATACTTCTTGACTGACATGCATCAATATCTATATTATTATATCCGGTTGCAGCCACAGCAATCAATTTCAAATGTGGCAAGTAATCCAAATGATGACTTTGAATTTTAACTTTGTTGGTTATGATAACCTCAGCATCTTTACACCTCTCCAATACTTGTTCAGCCTTGGTTGTAGGAAATAAGGTGATTTCTCCTACAGAGTTTAAGCCATCTAATGATAAGCCGTCTGCATTTAAAGTGTGATGATCTAAGAATACAATTTTCATGAAATGTGTTTTATCCGAAGTCCCTTTTAGTGGTGCTATTGCAAATTTCTAAAAAATAATGACTTTGATGATGTAGCCAAACAGAGATCGGAAATATACATTCAGAATCACTGGATATAAATATTTTGAGTCCAGATTCTAATCAATACAGACTATCTTCCATTGAGGGCCCAATCATACTCCATATATGAAATTGAAGCTTTAGAAGAGACAGACTTTTCAGAGTACTTACTGATGAAATCAATGAGACTTCCGAAATCGGATGCGTACCATTCGAAGATTTTAGAAAGATTCACTTTTCCAGATGATATGGTATTATAATTAGTATCATTTATAAAAGCTATGGTCTGCTTTTCAAGTAATTGCTCCAGATTTGCTGCCGTAAATGCTTCATTAGCTATAGGTGGGCAGGATTTAGCGGCACAATTCACAGCAAAATGAATTCTTGGTTCTTTAAACTGAGGCCTTATGATATCATTCTCAATCTGATTAAGAGAATATGATTTGGAGCCAAGATTTATCCACTTTACATCCCATGGCTTTCCATTATGTAAATCCATTATAGATTTTACAGGATAATTATCAACTATAAGCTTAATGGTGAATGCGTTGTAGGCATTGATCCAATAAGCCAGTTGCTCATCTCTTGACCATGATGACTCAGGAGGGTTATTCGCCAACAAATCCAAATATTTTTCTAGATCAGTATCCTTTTTAAAGCTAGCATAGTCTACTTTACCTGCTTTGACATATTTATTGAGGAGGGCGTTCCAGATAGCATGATTGGGTGTTTTCAGTATTTCAGCTTCCAAAACATTATTATTTTCCTCAATCTCATTAGTGTTTCCTTCTATATCGCTGTTAACTAATTCACTTTCTACAGCCTCGTTGTCATTTAATGCTGTATCATCGGTAATTGTCTCTATGGATGTAGGTTCAACATTCTTAACATGTCTTTTATCAGGAACAGCAATGGGTTTATTAATCATTGGTTCATCATATGAATCGGTATCCTGTACCAAAACAATTTCAGAACTTTCAATTGTTTCAGAATCCATAAAGGAGTTTGATTCAGTTTGTTCTGCAGTTTCATTTCCGGAAACAGGTTTACAGGCAAAGTGAAATGCTGGACTGAGCAACCCAATGATCAATACTAATCTTGAAACTTTCATATGTAATTTTTTCATCACGACTTAAAGAACGATCTATTATCGATCGCAGTTCTTAAAAGAAGGATAAAATGATGTTAAATCGTAGGGGCCACGACGCTTCTAAAGGTCGTAATCCAATCTTATAGAGTAATTTCGGGGTGCTTCCAATAATGCAGGCCTTAATGTATATTCCTCATTGAATATATTATTAGCCAGGAGCGATAGTTTTAAATCAGAAAACACAAATCCAACCCTTACATCAAACAAGGCATATCCATTATCATTAGCAGCTCTATATTCAGTAATATTAGCTCCATCTAAAAGTCCAAGTGCTGCATCAATCGCAACCATATTGCTTACTCTTTGAGCAGAAACACCAAATGTCAATGTTGTCAGATCAGCTTCGACATCTACTTTAAAATTGTGTCTATTTCGGTACTTGAGGATGTTCTCATCACTTGATGAACCGATTTTGACAACTCCCTCAAATTCTTTGTATTTAGGGTCAACATAAGTATAACCACCATAAATATTTATCGGAATATCACCAACAAATGCTCTACCGAATGTGGAAAATTCAATCCCCTTTATCACTGTATTTCCAATATTCTGAGATTGGAATCCAACCTGGTTTCCAACTAATACAAGTGTAAACTCCATCATATCTTCGTATTCTGACCAGAATCCGGAAATATCAAGAAATCCTTCATATCCCAATAACTTAATACCTTGCTTTACTCCAATTTCAGACGACCATCCTTTTTCAGGTGTGAGGTTAACATTAGGAAATATTCCAAATCCGCTAAATTCTGTTCTAATAAACCTTTCTGTAATAGTAGGATAACGATACCCCTGCCCCCAGCTGGCTCTTACTGAAGAATAAGGATTAAATTCATAATTGATACCGGCTCGAAACACCATTTCACCATCACTACTAATACCATTAGGAATATCCACTCCCATAAATCTTGTAGGACTTTTATGACGATTATATTCATATCTCGCCCCTACTCCTACAGATAGTTTTTTAATAAACTTTTTATCTAATTGCAGATACACAGCAGAATTGAGGTTGTTAAAGGTAGAATCTCCAAATAATTCAGCATCTGTATCAGTACTTGCAATCAATCCTCCGGCTGTAATATTAGCGTCCAGATCAACTAATTTTTTCTGAAATTGGTACTCAGATAAATACATCTGGGAGAAATTACTTTGGTTCAAGCCATTATCATTATTGATATCAAAATATCTCATTTGTAGCTTGTGTCTTGTATGATCATCACCATAATAAATAAGATAGGGATCAATCATAAATCGATCATTATTTTTTACTGACACATTCCCAGGATATGGTCTGAATGCTCCATCGCTATCATTCTGCCAAACGAAAAAATCGCTGCTTTCTGAAAAATTAAAAATGCTATTTATCCCTGCATATAATCGAGGAGAAATTTTGTACTTCATATTCAGTGTGACACGCTGTCGATCCTGAAAAGTTTCATCATTAAAGCTTTCTAATTTCCTGTAAAAAAAGCTGGCAGAAAGATCAAGTTTTTCTTTTATTCTTCTTCTGTGAACTATGGATGCATTTATTCCATAAGGCGATTCATCCCACCATTTCTTAATTAAGTCAGATGGATCTGAGAAGGAGGTGTAGCCCAATGAAACTTCCGTTTCCGGATTGATTCCCACTTCTTTCCTTCTGATGTTGATAATGCCATTTAATGCTGATGAGCCGTATAAAGCAGATGCAGCACCTTTCAGAACTTCTATCTGAGAAATGTTCTCAACTGGAATATCACCCCAATTTGGAAATCCGGCATCTGATTGAAGCGCAGGAACATCATCAATCAATAACATAACTCTACTTCCAGCACCATAGC
>JABDLO010000106.1 GCA_013002995.1 Saprospiraceae bacterium
GAAGTATTGATACCAGGAGAAGCAATCAATTCAATAGGAGATGCAGATATTGGTTTATCGTATGGATTGTTTAGAAAAGGTAGTATGTCTGTTTCTATAGCAGCAGTATTTGGAATTCCTTTGGGGAAAGAATCAGGCGGTTCTTTGAATAATCTACAGACAGGAGATGGAGAATTCAACCAGATGTTAAGAATGGATTTAGGTTCTTCATTTTCACTGAGTGGCAACAATGGTTGGGTTTCAGCAAGCCTGGGATACAATAATAGAACTAAAGGGTTCTCTGATGAAGTTATATCATCACTACAATTAGGCATTCAACTGTTCGATGGAAAAGTAACACCAAGCCTTCGCGTTGAAAGTCGTCAATCCAGGTTCAATGGAGACCCTAATCTTGCACTGAATTTTACTTCTATTTTCAGCAACAACACTGAGTATGTTGCATTCACTCCTGAATTAGCTGTGAATATCAATGATAAGTTGGGGATTGCAGCATCTGTAGGATTCACAGCTTCTGGCAATATCATTCTGGCAAGACCTGGCTATAGCCTGGGCGTATATTACTTGATGAACTAAGAACTTTCCATTCGGAAACCCAGCACAATACATCAAACCTGAGGTCTATATTCTCTATTTTATCAAAAATAAATTGAAATTCATGTGACATTTTTCAACCTCCTGCGAATAATAGGTTGGAAATGATTAATATCGATCACATGTCACTTGAAGAGAAATTCACAATCATACTAGATCAGTATAAGAATATGATTCTTAAAGTTGCCGGTATGTATTGCCGTGAAGAAGAAGAACGAAAGGATCTGGTCCAGGAAATTATCCTGCATTTGTGGAGGGCATTTCCTAAATACAATGATGAATATGCTGTTTCAACATGGTTGTACAGAATCGCTTTAAATGTTAGTATTTCTTATGTCAGAAAAACCGCTACCAGAAACAAGGCTATTCTGGAATATAAATCTAATCCAGGCCTAATTCACATTGAGGATCAGGATTTAAAACAGAGACTGACATTATTGTATGATGCAATTGAATTTTTACAGCCATTTGATAAAGCTCTGATAGGACTTCATCTGGAAGGATGTAAGCATAAAGAAATTGCTGACGTTCTTGGAATTACCCAATCCAATGTTTCTACAAGGTTGTCACGGATCAAAGATCAATTAAAGTCAAATTTTAATTCAAAAAACAAGTCACTATGAAATACGAAGAATTATCTTCCATTTGGAATCAGGATCATGATGAAATAAATTCAATTTCTATTAATAAGAAACTATTGCGTGAAGTCAGTTTTTCAACCATTCGTAATAATCTGAAAGAAATAAAATGGAGCTCATACATAGAGATCATTATAAACTATTTATGGATCGCATTCTTAATTGAATTTATAATGGACTTTTATCCTGTAACTTCATATTTAGTACCTGCCGGTATTCTATTATTCATAGCGGTGTACAGTGTCATATTCGAAACTTATAAACTGGTGGTGTATTATTCAATTAACAATAGATTATCTATTGTTAAAACTCAGAAGAGGTTAGAACAATTGCGGAGGATGGAAATCTTTGACACCAATTCCTTATACTTCTTTATGCCCATCTTTTTTATACCGTTTGTAATTGTTGCTGCTAGGGGCTTTCTTGGTATAAATGTTTATGATTTAGGTCTTTCAGAAAGAGAAATGCTTTTTGGCACCTTAGGCACATTGGTGGTATCATTGATAATCATCTTTTACCTGAAGAGATATCCCAATAAGGAATTGATTGATTCTTTAGACTTTGTACGCGATCTCAAATCCATAGAAGATGAGAATTAGAGGTTTCCAGGAAAATCGAGTACGATGTCAATATTGATTCAAAAGTTTATAAAAACCTGATGCCAATAGCTTATTGATGCAGACACTCATCCATTATTTTCTACACCTGGTATTTCCTTTTTTTATAGCCTTCAACTTTTTCAGGAAGGATTGGAAAAAGGTTTATCTGATATTGCTGTTGACGATGTTGGTGGATCTTGATCATATCTTCGTTGATCCTATATTCCAGGCCAATAGATGTAGCATTCAGTTTCATCCTTTACATTCTTATCCAGCAATGCTCTTTTATTCTTTCTTACTCTTTATGAAGAGACCTCTCATGGTCATTGGAATTGGATTGCTATTGCACATGTTGACAGATCTAATTGACTGTATGATGATGTTCAATGAATGTAAGCAATGCATGGTTGATGCACCGGCCTTTGATCTGATGGCCTATGTCTATTCGTTTTTCGACTGAATTGTCTTCTGAATATTGAAGAGATAAATGTAACTTGAAGGATAAAGCTGCATTATGGAGTACTTCGTTTCGAAGAAAGAAAGGCGATACTGGGTGTTCTCATCTTTGGTAACGGTGGCTATTCTTTCAACCACTCTTTTTATAGAAAGACCGTTCCAACGTCTTTTAGTTGACCAGAATGTTCAGTTTTGGATATTCCTGACCGGTATGTTATTGACAGGAACGACCATCATTTATTATGCTCTAAAGACAAAAAGAAACAAATATGAAGTGGTAGTTTGGATCGGGATGGCGGCTGTAGTCCTGATGTTATTTTTCAGACTGGGAGCTCCCGAGCGAAGCCATATTATGGAGTTTAGTGTGTTGGCCATATTCTTTCACCTTGCATTACATGAGCGAAGTGAACATCGTAAATTCATGATACATCCAGCGTTATTGGCATTCTTGCTTACAGTAGCTATTGGTGTTATAGACGAAGGCATCCAATATTTTCTTCCTGATAGGGTATATGACACAAATGACATTATATTTAATGTAATTGCTGCCGGTGGAGCGGTAGGGGGGATGTTGTTGTTGAGGTGGGTAAAGAAGATCGTTAATTGAAGAGATTGTTAATTGATAAATTTATTATTTCCCATCACCTTTCAACAACCTTAGCTTTCTACGATTAAGAAAGCTTTCAACCTAGTTGATAGCGTAGCTCGACCAATCTCGAAACAATTGTTTTCAAAATAAATTATACTTTTCATCAAGTACAATACGTTATATATTTGTACCTTTATATAAGTACAATGGACAAAAAAAACACATTTAAACAAATTATTTCTGATTTCTTAGATAGAGAATTGACTTCGGTTTATTCAAGGGAATATGATTTACCTTTCAATTCCAACAAAATAATATCAGTCATTGGTCCACGCAGAGCTGGAAAAACCCATGTTCTTTTCAATTTAATTAAGGAACTGAGGAACACTTTACCCAATGAAAGATTGGTGTATATCAACTTCGAAGATGATAGATTGTTTCCAATGAGGTTGGAGGATATGGATATCATGATTAAAGGATACTATGAACTATATCCAGACAACAAAGATCATACGGTTTACTTTTTTCTTGATGAAATCCAGGAAGTGCCCAATTGGGAGAAATTCATCAGAAGAATTCACGATCAGGAAAATTGTAGGATCTATCTAACAGGTTC
Source organism: Saprospiraceae bacterium (assembly GCA_013002995.1). GTDB lineage: Bacteria > Bacteroidota > Bacteroidia > Chitinophagales > Saprospiraceae > JABDLO01. Next base: position 3,490 of record JABDLO010000106.1, read on the forward strand.
TTCTTCAAAGATGTTAAGTAGGGAAATTGCTACAGCATTAAGAGGACGCACCATAACCTTCGAAATATTTCCGTTGAGCTTTTCAGAATTTTTGCAATTTAAAGGCATTAATGTAAATCCCAATACGTCAAAAGGAGAGGCCACATTGGTACATGAATCCTGGTCATATCTCAGACAAGGAGGATTTCCTGAATTAATATTTTCAGAACCTAGGTTTCATAAAAAGATCATAGAGGAATATCTGGATCTTATGATATACAAAGATCTGACAGAACGCTTTTCAATACATAATACTTATCTAATTAAATATCTATTGAAACACTTTCTGGTCAATATTGCCAATCCGATTACAATAACCAAGACTTACAATGACCTCAGATCTCAGGGGCTTAAGATTTCTAAGAATACCGTATTCGAATATACATCTCATCTTGAAGAAGCCTATCTGATATTCACTGCAAAATTATTCACGTCATCAGTACGAAAGCAAGCAGTTAATCCAACTAAGATCTATGGTATAGATCCTGCATTTAAACATGCTGTTAGCATTTCAGAAGATTGGGGAAGGCTTTTGGAGAACATGGTGTATCTTCATTTAAGAAGAAAAGGTATAAGTCCTTCATACATTCTTTCACATCAGGAGGTAGATTTCTACTGGGAAGGAGGGCAACTTATCAATGCATCAATTGATGTAAGCAACCCTTCTACCTACTACAGAGAAATAACTGGACTAATCTCAGCTATGAAATCACTTGGAGTTAATGATGGAAAAGTCATCACCATGGATTATCTTGAAGTATATAAAGAAAGAGACATCAAGATTGAGTTTATTCCATTTTGGAAGTTTGTTTTCGATCTTTAAACCACAAAAAGGGACTTGGAAAGATTGTTAATTTCCAATCTATCCAATCTATCCAATCTATCCAATCTATCCAATCTATCCAATCTATCCAATCTAT
>JABDLO010000483.1 GCA_013002995.1 Saprospiraceae bacterium
GATTTACCCCCGGTTAAAATTATCAAAGAAACCATTGATATATTAGAATCAGAGATCGGAGAGAACCCTATACATACATATAAAAAGCTTACCCAATTAAGAGGAGTAAAACACGATAATGCAATGGTATTGATCGATAATCGATTGATGCTTAATCTATTTAATAAATTAAATATTCAGGGATTTGATCCCAGGGAAATTGCTCAGTTGATCGTCAACAAGATTGCATCTCACGATGATTACTCAAAGGTAGATTTTGAGGTAGAAGAAGATAAAGTAAATCGGTTGGCTTCATTTATGTCTTTGATTAAAAATAATAAGGTTTCTAAATCTGCAGCTTACAATCAATTATTCGATAAAATGTGGGAGGACATGAAAACTCCCCTTATAAAAATGGCAGAAAACCTTCACATCCTTAAAGAAGAGGACCAGTCTTTTCTGGGTGTTATTGCTCAAGAAATAGTTGATGCATTTCCTGATAAAGTAAAAGCCTATCATAATGGCAAGAAAGGCCTCATTGGTTTCTTTATGGGTCAGGCAATGAAAAAATCAAGGGGAAAAGCAGACCCCAAACTTCTTCAAAAAGAGATTGAAGCACTCCTGAAAAGTTAAAATTTTATCATTACAATTTACAATTGGCTGAATAGTAAGGTATTTATGAAAATTTCAATATCTTACAACAGTTTAATCCATGAATTAGGAAATTGAAAATCACGACTGACCTAACTAAGCTTTATTATTCCATTGGAGAAGTAGCTGAAATGTTCAATGTAACTACATCTTTGATCAGATATTGGGAAACTGAGTTTACTTTTCTCAGGCCTAAGAAGAACCGTAAGGGTGATCGTCAGTTTACAAAGAAAGACATCCAATACTTAGAACGTATTTATCACCTGGTTAAAGAAAGGGGGTTTACCCTGGAAGGAGCAAAAAAAGAGTTACGTAAAAAGCCAAATAAAGTTGTCAAGCAAAAAGCTAAACCTGAACTTTACTATAAGCTTAAATCCTTGAAAGTCAGACTTGAAAAGCTACGAGATAGTCTTTAATTCCATTACATCATACATATTACCGCACAGATTAAAATCCTCCATATCATTTGAGGCAATGATTATTGTTTTATCAGCTGACATTGATTCCAGGTTGCGATAAAACCATCCTTTTGCCTGATTATCCAGAAATGATGTAGGCTCATCTAGAAGGAGCAAAGGTACATCTGTCTGAAGTGCGATCCCCAATTGCAATCTCTGATGCATTCCACTCGAATAATCCATTATCCTTTTAGCAGGATGTATATCCAGCTCCAACCACTCTCTAAATTCTTGAAACTCAAGATTCCTAACCTTATTCTTAAATTTAAAATGAAAACCATATTGTTCTTCAATATTATACTCCCCTATGAGGCCTGTGTATGGTCCCACCATAGATAGGTGTTTATAGATATCACTATTTCCTATCCTTTTGTCCCCGGTATTGTATTTCACCTTTCCTTCTGTAGGGCTTAGATGTGATGAGATGATCTTAATGAGTGTTGATTTTCCAGAACCATTCATTCCTGAAATTCCAGTGATGCTACCTGGTGGAAATTGATAATTACAATCCCTAATGATCCATTGGTAACCGAATCTTTTGGATATATTTTCTAGTGAAACTTCCAAAGTCTTATCAGCTATTTTGTCTGAATCCTCTCATGATTCCCCTATCCGCACTCTGTATGAATCCGATTATAGCTTCCCTTTCAGGAGAGGCCTTTATGGTTGCTTCAATGAGTGAAAGCGCTTGAGTAGTATTATTGCCATGCACATAAAGGATACGATATATATCCTGAATGTGATTGATCTGTTTATTGGAATACCCTCTGCGACGAAGTCCTACAGAATTTACCCCTACATATGAAAGTGGTTCTCTAGCTGCTTTAACAAAAGGGGGGATGTCTTTTCTGACCAGAGACCCTCCTCCCACCATACAATGATCACCTATATTTACAAATTGATGGACTGCGACTAAGCCACCAAGGATTGAGTATTTACCGATTTCAACATGACCTGCCAGGTTGACATTATTAGCCAGGATTGCATTATGATGAATGATACAATCATGAGCTACATGAACATACGCCATTAATAGAACATTGTCCATGATTCTAGTTTTATTATTAGCCTTTGTGCCTCTATTCAATGTACAATATTCTCTGACTACCACATTGTTCCCAATTTCAAGTAAAGATTCTTCACCATCAAATTTTAGGTCCTGAGGGATGGCACCTAAAATAGCTCCTGGGAAAATCTTACAATTATTTCCGATCTTAACCCCATTCATTATAACTACATTAGGCCCGATCCAAGTCCCATCTCCTATCTCTACATCATCACTGACCGTAGTAAATGATCCTATGTGAACATTTTTTCCAATTTTTGCTTTCTTACTGATTTCATTCAATTGAAGATTCATCATGCTTGCCTTTTGATAATTTGTGCAATAAGCTCCCCTTCAGAAACGATATTGTCTCCTACATATGCTGTCCCCATCATGTGAACAATTCCCCTTCTAATAGGAGTCAGTAATTCCATCTTTAAGATTAGAGTATCACCGGGGACTACTTTCCGCTTGAATTTCACTTTATCCATTTTAAGAAAATAAGTATCCCATTGTGAAGGTTCTTCCACATTTGACAATGCCAGAATTCCACCAGTCTGGGCTAAAGCTTCCATCTGTAAAACCCCAGGAAATATAGGATTTCCTGGAAAATGTCCTTGAAAGAACCCTTCATTGAAGGTGATATTTTTCACTCCTACCACTCTAGATTCTGTCAGTTCAATAATTTTATCTACTAAAAGAAATGGATATCTATGAGGAAGCATGGCCTTTACGCCTTCTATATCTACAATCGGGGGGGAATTTGGGTCGTATTTAGGTCTCCCCATTGTTTTCTTATACTCCAGGTAATTCTTCTTTATTGCTTTTGCTAATGCTATATTTCCTTTATGGCCAGGTTTTTTAGCAATGATTTTAGCTTTTATATTCAGCCCTGTAAGAGCAATATCACCTATAATGTCCAGAATCTTGTGTCTTGCAGGTTCATTATCAAAAAATAATCTCTGATTTTTCAAATCGACTGGTTCTTTCCCAATTTTAGTGGCAATTTCTTCAACCTGACTTTCATCTAGTTCCTCATCAAGGATTACGAGTGCATTGGAAAGGTCTCCCCCCTTTATGATGTCCTTAGAAGCCAATTCAACAAGATCACTGACAAAGACAAATGTCCTGCTTGGAGCAATTTCTTCAGGATATTTCTCTAATCCCTTCATATTCCCATATTGGAAAGAAAGTGAAGTGCCTGGAAAGTCGAGCAGAGTTGTAATTTCAAGATTTTCTTGAGGGATAACGATGTATTCAGCCCCCGACTCTTCATGTAAGAAAGTGAATTCCTCTTCAATTTTAAAAACAGGTAAATTACCTCCATGCTCCACAACCTCCGCATCAGCTATAAGATTAAAATAAGGCTTGGCGCTTCCATCTAATATTGGAATCTCCGGACCGTCCAATTCAATCAACAGGTCATTTATTCCTGCTCCATAAATCGCAGACATGATGTGCTCTACGGTACTTATCGAGACCTCCCCCTTCTTAATGGTTGTACATCTAAGACTTTCATCAGCATAAGAAATATCTGCAGGAACGACCTCGCCTTCACTCAAATCAGTTCTTAAAAACCTGATGCCTGAATTTAAGTCGGCAGGATGAAGTTTCAGATTAACTTTCTTTCCGGTGTGTAATCCTACTCCTGTAATTGATGTTTCTCTCTTAATTGTTCTTCTCATCGCAACAACACTTAATTTTTGATTTTGATACTATTTATTTCCGTTTTCTATTTTGTCCAACTTTTGTTCCATTTCTCTGATCGATTGAACTATTTCCGGGAGTCTTTTAAAGTAAGCATAAGCCCTTAAGTACTTCTGATATTCAATAGCAGGATAACCATAGAGTTTCCTATTGGGCTCACTGATATTGCTTGCAACACCACTTTGAGCCTGGACCAATGTATTGTCCGCTATGGTTAAATGCCCCACAAATCCTACCTGCCCCCCAATCATACAATTCTTTCCGATTTTAGTACTTCCACTTATGCCGGCCTGAGCGGCAATAGCTGTGTTTTTGTCAATTTCTACATTGTGAGCTATCTGAATTAGATTGTCAAGTTTAACTCCCTCCTCTATAATCGTACTCCCCATTGTAGCTCGATCAATTACCGTATTTGCTCCTATTTCAACATCATCTTTTATTTTGACATTTCCTATTTGAGGAATCTTGGTAAATCTGCCCTCTGGATCTCGGGAAAAACCGAACCCATCACTTCCTACAACAGAATTACTATGTACGATACATCTTTCACCTATTACGCAATCATGATATACCCGGACTCCTGGATATAGAATGGTTCCATCACCAATTACAACATTTTTTCCTACATATACTTGCTCATATATGATACAATCTCGTCCAATTTTTACTCCCTCAGATATGACACTGAAAGGCCCTACTCTTGCTGATTCATTTATTGATACCGATTCATGGATGAATGCCAATGATGATAAACCTGGTTCAGGTCCAAAGTCTTTAGAAAAATAGTTTAATAATTTACCAAGTGCACCATATACATTATCTACTCGAATTAATGAAGGCTCAACTTCCTTGATAACTTCAATATTATTATCAATGAGTATTGCACTTGCCTTTGATGTATATAAATATGGTTCATACTTATTATTACCGAGGAAAGTAATATCTCCAGCTCCAGCCGATTCAATCTTTCCAGGCTGAGTGATCATTACATCAGGGTTGCCAATGACCTCTCCTCCTACCAATGATGCTAAATCTCTAACGCTGATTTTCATGCGCACAAGTTATGGAATTTAATTCCTTTTATATGTATCATAACCAAAGGTAGGTATAGCTGTTGTATAGCAGGAATAAGAAATACATATATTTGCGCCCAATGGATAAAATTAGGATAGGAATAGACAATCTACTGAGTTCTGAATGCATCTCGGATCAACTAAAAGTGATAGAAGAGAAAGTTGAGGTGAAACGCTATAGAGAAAGTGATATTTCAATCAGTTTACTTGAAAGAGAAATCATAGACTTATTGGTCATTCCATTGAAAAAGGTCCCTACTTCACTACCTGAAGGACTAGTAATTGCCGGATTAACTCCAAGAATTTATTTCCAGGATGTATTGTGTATTCGCTCTGAATCTGTTGATAAGAAGAAAACTCTCAGATTAAAAGATCAATCTGTAGTTGGAACCAATAATAACAGTCAATACATTCAATTAAAATCAATGAGGCATGATCTGAATATAAAAAATTTTAAAGAGGATGCTAGGCATTTTATGTCTTCATTAGAAAATGGCAAATTAGATGCTTTCCTTATTCCTGAATCTGATTTGTCCTGGATGAAGATTTCTTTGTCAGATTATTTCACTATCAAAATGCATCCTTCTGAACTGGTGCCTACTCCAGGAGAAGGAACGCTTTCTTTTATTTCTTTTAAAGACAATATTGCTTTAAGGCGACTTATAACATCCATCCATCATAAGGAAACAGCTCTTTGCACGAATGTCGAGCGAAGGCTTTTAAAAAGATTTGGAAGTGATCGGTCAGATATTGGGGCTTATTGTTATCGTGATTCTGCGGGTTTTTTTCATGCATACGCCTCAATGAAAGATCAGAAAGAAAATGCAATTCATGTATCTTGTTCCCAATCAACCCATTTGGAACTAGATTCAAAATTATATGATTTATTAATTCAAAAAGCATAACAATTGACATCCAAGTATCTCATATTCGACGCCACCCCGATTTCAAAGCCTAGAGATTACAAGGCTCCTTTTTCAGATACATTTGCCTGGCCAAGATTAATTCATTTAAGTTGGATCATGCTGAATGAAGATTTTAAACCTGTAAGTGATTACGATTGTATCATCAATCCTGAAGGATTTTCATTTGATGAAAACATTCAAAAATATGCCAAGGTCGACAAAGAGGACATAGATAAGAAGGGTGCAAAACTAGAAGATGTTCTAGAACAGTTTACTAAATGCATTGATGATACAGAATATGTATTTGCCCATAATCTAAATGTAAGTGAAAATGTGGTGGCAGCTGAATTCCTTCGCAAGGGAATCAATCACAACCTATTTAAAGCAGAAAGATTCTGTCTGATGCAGGAAAGCACCTGGTATTGTAAGCTTCCCAGCAAGACAGGTGGATATAAATGGCCTACTCTGAGGGAGTTACATGCAGTATTATTCAATCAAGCTTATTCTCCTGCAGGAAATGCAAGGGCAGACGTTATTGCCGCCAGCAGGTGTTTTATCATGTTGATGAAGCTGAGACAATTAGAAGACCTGTTCGATGATGAAGATTGACTCTTCAAAGCAGGTAAGGTCATATCCTTATGCGGATTCAAGACCTAAAGAGAATAATATATTATAAAAATCTATATTTGTAAGGTTGATGATAAGAATTATCCAACCTTATGGCACAAAAGCACTCTAAGAAGAAAAAACTTTCTAAAAAACAAAGTAGAAGGGCATCCATTAAAAAGAAGCCACAAGGCATCATGTCTTCCGATAGATACCCCCTTATAATAGGTCTTATCTTATTGGTAACAATCATCAGTTTTTACACCAGTATCCCCAATGATTTTGTGTATTGGGATGACGACATGAACATACTTGAAAATCAATATGTCACTAGCTTCTCAATTGACAACTTCTGGAGTAATACTTATGCCATATTCACATCCACTGTAATAGGTAATTATAATCCACTCTCCATTTTCACCTTTGGCTTAGAAAATATGATTTTTGGGATTGAAAAACCTGAATATTGGCATATTAATAATCTGATCTTGCATCTGATATGTGTTTATTTGGTATTCAGGATTTCCCTAAGTATGGGACTTGGTAAGATCGGGGCAATAGCATGCACCTTGCTATTTGCGATCCATCCTATGCGTGTGGAGTCAGTCGCCTGGATTACTGAACGTAAAGATGTCCTCTATGGTGCTTTTTATCTGGGGGCTATGTATCAGTACATTTTATCTAAGAAACGTCCACAGAACAAGAAGAAACACCTTATATGGATGGTTTTATTCTTTATACTTTCCTTATTCTCTAAGATTCAAGCTGTGTCATTCCCGCTGGTGATGATAGCAATCGATTATTTTATGGATAAGGAATTTAAATTAAAATCCATCTGGAATAAATGGCCATATCTATTGTTATCATTTGTGGTTGGATTATTGGGAATATATTTCTTGCGTGATCAGGGATCCTTAGCAGCAAATACAGTTTTCCCTCTCTGGCAGAGGTTATTTATAGGTAGTTTTTCATTTATAGTATACTTATACAAATCGATTATACCTTATCCCTTAATACCGCTGTATCCATATCCTGCAGAAATACCTTTTTATTTCTACCCTTCCATTCTTATAGCTCCAGTCTATCTGTGGATTATATACCTGGCTTGGAAGAAAAATATGAAGCATCTGAATTTTGGTCTGGTGTTTTTCCTTTTTAACATTGTGTTTCTGTTACAAATACTGGGAGCCGGTCAAGGATTCCTGGCGGATAGATTCACCTATATCGCCTACTTCGGACTATTTTTTATAATAGCCTATTATTTTGATCGATTTTATAATCTACCTAAATACAAAAAGCCATTTCTTATTGTGGGGATTCTTGTGATAGGAGCCTATGCTTTCTTAACTTTTAATCAGAATCTAATCTGGAAAAATTCTGAAACACTGTGGTCTCATGTACTCAAATATTATACAACCAGTACCTTACCCTATGGCAATCGAGCCAATTATCTAAGAGACCAGGGGCGATTTCAGGAAGCATTAAGAGACTACAATAAATCTCTGGAATTAAAACCTGATCAGGCAACAACACTCAATAGCAGAGCTAAGTTATTTTTCTCAGCTTCCAACAATCGAGACACTATTCTTCTTGCATTAAAAGACTACAATAGGGCTCTTGAATTAGACCCAGATAATGCGGAGATGTTAATAAATCGAGGAGCTACACTTGGAAGATTAGGCAGGCTAAATGAAGCCCTTGAGTCAATGAACAAAGGAATAGAAATCAATCCTCAGCAATTATCGGGGTATTCTAATAGATCAGTCCTATTCTCTAAGCTGGGGAGGTATGCTGAAGCACTAAAGGATATTGAAGCCTACCTTGCTTCCAATCCTTATGATCCCGATTTCTGGTATGAGAGTGGAAGTCTGAAGGCAGCACTGGGTCGAGCTCCAGAGGGAGTAATTGATATTGACAGGGCCATCAATTTATCTCCTGATAAAGGGATATACCATTACCGCAAAGCTGAATTGCTTGTATCACTCAATAGAATTGATGAAGCCAGGCAGTCTCTTCAAAATGCAATTTCAAGAGGGTATCGTAATATTAACCCCAACCTAAGGGCAAGACTATCAGGTAACTGAATTTTTGTATCTGATTTTCCAGAAATAGTATAATTTTGCATCCTATGTTGAAAACCCTTCATATAAGCAACTATGCCATAATTGAAGAAGTCAATATCTCTTTGGATAGCGGATTGTCAATTATAACCGGAGAAACCGGTGCAGGGAAATCTATTTTACTTGGTGCATTGGGATTGGTAATGGGCAAACGTGCGGATACATCTGTTCTATTCACAAGTCAGAAAAAGTGTATTGTTGAAGCTGTTTATGACGTATCCGGTTATGACTTAAAAGATTTTTTCAGTTCTAAAGAACTGGATTACGATCAGGAATGCATTGTGAGAAGAGAGGTCTCTACTGCCGGAAAATCGAGAGCTTTTATAAATGATACACCGGTTAACTTATCAATATTAAAAGAGCTTTCTTTAAAATTAGTTGATCTTCACCAACAATTTGATCAGTTGGACATCAATGAAGAAGCTTCACAGATAAATGCATTGGACGCAGTATCTGATAATCTCAGTCTGGTATTTGACTTCAAGGAAAAATATAAACGCTACAGGAATCTTCTTTCAACAATTGAAAATATAAAGTCAAGGATCAAACAAAATGCGCAAGAGGAAGACTATTTAAAGTTTCAATTGCAGGAATTCGAAGAATTGGAATTACAGGATAATGAAGTGGAAGAACTGGAAAAAGAACAAAATCTATTGAATAATAGTGAGGAAATCAAAAGAATTGGTGGCCTATTAGAGACTTCTTTGCAAAATGATGATACATCTGTAACAGAGATATTAGATCAATTGATCAGGGAATTGAGATCAATTGTTGATTTTGACCCCGTAGCGGAGGATATTCGCGATAAGTTACTCAATGCAAGGGAAGAGATTTCTGACATTGCTCAATTATCCTCTAGGATGAGCGAAAATATTGAATACAATCCAAATCGAATATCTGAAATTGAAGAAAGACTCAATCTAATCAACAGAATTCTAAATAAATATCAAGTTCAATCTACTGCTGAATTAATGGAAATTGAAAAAGACCTCGTAGAGCGGTACGAGTCTTTCAGCAAAATGGATCAGAATCTGGATGATCTTGAAAAAGAGGCCTCTGAGAAGGAGCAAGCTTTACTTAAACTAGCTTCAAAAATCAGTAATAATCGGTCAGCAGGTGGAAAAATACTTCAAAACAGAATTAACTCCATCCTCCACGATCTGTCAATGAAGAATGCCCGGCTGAAAATCGAAATTATCAAAGATCAGGACATCAGAGAGACCGGTACAGATAAAGTTAGTTTCATATTTTCAGCTAATAAAGGAAGTTCTTTCCTCCCTTTGTCCAAGGTAGCCTCGGGAGGTGAGCTCTCGCGTATAAACCTGGCTTTGAAATCAACTATTGCAGGAGCACTCACTTTACCTACTCTTATCTTTGATGAAATTGACAGCGGTGTTTCGGGACAGGTAGCGTTAATGATGGGAAAGATCTTAAATAAATTATCCAAAGATCATCAGACTATATGTATAACGCATTCACCCCAGATCGCTGCTCAGGCTGATGTACATTATAAGATCTTTAAAACAGATAAGGAAAATCGTACATTTACGCACGTTTCAAAATTGGATGAGAATGAAAGAAGGGTTGAAATCGCCAAAATGTTAAGTGGTGATCCTCCTTCAGATGAAGCCCTGAACAATGCGAAACAACTATTACAATTAACTTGAAAAAACGAACACCATGGCCAATAATCTATTAAAGGGAAAGAAAGGAATAATTTTTGGCGCGTTGGACGAGAAGTCTATAGCGTGGCAGGTAGCAGAACGATGTGTTGAAGAAGGTGCAGAAATCGTACTTACTAATGCACCTGTAGCAATGAGATTCGGAGGAATTCAACAATTGGGAGAAAAGTTGAATGCAGAAGTTATACCTGCTGACGCTACTAGTATAGAGGATCTTGAAAATCTGTTTACCAAATCTATGGAAATTCTGGGAGGTAAGCTTGATTTTGTGCTCCATTCAATAGGGATGTCTCTTAATGTCAGAAAAAAGAAAGAATATACCGATCTTAAATATGAATGGATGCAGAAGACTTTTGATATTTCTGCAATTTCATTTCATAAATTGATGCAGACTGCATACAAGCAAGACGCTATAAATGAATGGGGATCAATCCTTGCCCTCACCTATATAGCAGCTCAGCGTACTTTCCCTGATTATAACGAAATGGCAGAATCCAAGTCCCTTCTTGAAAGCTTTGCAAGAAGTTTTGGATACCATTGGGCTAAGAAAGCGAATGTAAGAGTGAATACCATTTCTCAATCACCAACCATGACAACTGCGGGAAGTGGAGTAAAAGGGTTTACAGATTTCTTTGGTTATGCCGATAAGATGTCCCCACTGGGTAATGCAAGTTCTGAAGCATGTGCAGATTATTGTGTTTCACTTTTCTCTGATCTGACGCGTTATGTTACTATGCAGAATCTTTTCCATGATGGAGGATTCAGTAGTATGGGCATGGCACCCGAAATTCTAGAAGATTAACTTAAATCGACCGCGGTCTATAATGACATTTAAGGGATATGTGTAAATGATCCCCTGTTCCACCATGCCTGAGGGTATTGAAACCCATTGCCCAAAAGTATCCTTTAAGCAAGGCGTTCCTGAATTCATGCCTTGTATTGGTCCGTAAATCCATGGCATACGCATACCCATCTTTCTGTTTAAAATGAAGAGAAGATGATTTGGACGGAAGTCCCATTTTTCTATAGTCTTCCGGCATTCTTGACGCATCAGTTATGATAAGATCTTTATCAAGCATAATAATAGTAGAAACACTAATTCTCAAAAGTGGATGAAGATCACTCAACTCCTCTTTAAGATTGGATGATTTCACATTACTGGTAGATATAAAAAATAATCCATGAATGGTATATCCCCCCAGGATTAACATTGCAATTACCCACCTCCTTTTAAAGCTACCTAGATCACCTACTTTCTTAGCGATGATTCCGTAAAAAACTGTGAAATATAACACAAGAACAATCGAAGTAATAATCACCCCACCGATTAAAGAAAACATTCCTCCAGGATCGTAATGCTCGTGAATATAAACCGATCCCCTAATTAAGATGATGAAAGGCAATATTGTAATCAGAATGATCTTGAAAAGGATATATAGAATTTTACCCATAATATCGGTGTCTCAACTCAGTGTCAAATATAGCTTAAAAGATTTCTATGATCCACCTAAGTAGATCAAGCAGACCAATAACTCTATGAGTCTCAGATTTGACTGGTTTAATTTCTAAAATTTAATCGAGTTTTAATGCACCTATATATAGAAAACATAGTTTATATTGTTAAGTCATATTAAATTATCAGTATTAGAAAACCCAAAATTTACATACATGGAATCAGTAGCTTTTTTAATCCCCATATTCTTTCTTGTTTTAATTGTTTTATCCATGGGGCTGTTCACAGTAAAGCAGCAGTCTACAGTTCTTGTTGAGCGATTGGGTAAATTTCATAGTATCCGGGGTCCCGGCTTACAACTTAAGATACCCTTTATAGATAGAATTGCAGGAAAAGTAAATCTGAAAATTCAGCAATTGGACGTTATTGTAGAAACCAAAACATTCGATGATGTATTCGTAAAACTAAAGGTATCTGTTCAATATAAAATACTAAGAGATAATATCTATGATGCTTTTTATAAGCTTCAAGATCCTCAGGATCAGATTACAGCCTATGTTTTTGATGTTGTTCGTGCAGAAGTTCCTAAAATGAAACTTGATGATGTATTCGTGAAGAAAGATGATATAGCCATTGCTATTAAGCGGGAATTAGAAGAAGCTATGAATACTTATGGATACGGTATTGTAAAAGCATTAGTTACAGATATCGATCCGGATCAGCAGGTAAAAAATGCAATGAATAGAATCAATGCTGCTGAAAGGGAAAAAGTAGCAGCTGAATATGATGGTGAAGCAGAAAGAATCAGAATTGTGGCAAAAGCTAGAGCGGAGGCTGAAAGTAAAAGGTTACAAGGTCAGGGTATTGCAGATCAAAGAAGGGAGATCGCTAAAGGACTTGAAGATTCTGTAGAAATGCTTAATGCCGTTGGAATCAACTCTCAGGAAGCGTCTGCTTTAATTGTCATTACTCAACATTATGACACTTTACAAGCGATTGGAGAAAGCACACAAAGTAATTTGATTCTACTACCTAATAATCCTAGCTCAGCTTCAGATATGTTGACCAATATGGTAGCTTCCTTTACAGCTTCACAGCAGATTGGTGAGCAGATGAAATTGACTAAAGAACAAGTTAAAGTCCTGAAATAAGATTTAAAAGCAAAGTTGTTAACGTTATATACCGGAGAGGTTGATTTCCTTTCCGGTATTTTTTATTTATTTCAATAGATAGGTGATTGAATAATCCTACTTTTGACTTGATCTTTAATAACTGATGTTTAAGAATTTAAGGCATTTATTTGTAATTGAATTATTGCTGGTATTGAGCTTCCAGGTGTCAGCTCAATTTGATACTAATAATTCTACTGCATTCAATAAGACTCAACAAGTCGAAATCGATCCATTTGCTGACACAACGAGGATTGAGTACTTCTACCTGACGCTTCTGGATAGCATCTACAGTTTTAGTGATACTACCCTATCAAGATGGACCCATACATATGATCCATCTCGCATGCGAAATGCTGAATATTTTAATCTTGGGAATAATGGATCGGCAGCGAGGCCCATTATTTTTGAGAAGCCTGTTATGATGGGTACTGATTATGGTTATCATGCTTATGACATCTATAGATTAAGCAGTAGAGGGTTCAAATTCTATAAGGTAAACAGGCCTTTTTTCGACTTCACTTTCACCCCTGTAGGCGGTCAACAAAACTTTGTCATTAAATCTGATTTTGCCAGAAACTTTTCTGATGGTGTGAGCTTATCGATTAACTATGACAGGATAAATCAGGAAGGGTTCTATCAATCACAACAAGTTCTGCATACTAATTTTGGTCTTGGAATATGGTATCAGGACCCAATGGATAAGCGGTCTGTCTTTTTTACTTTTAAAAATGAGATCAATACTGAAGATCATAATGGTGGGATATCGAATCGAGAAGATTTTGCTAATCCCTTCTCTGAAGAAAGGATGTCAATCAGTATAGAAAATACCGGGGCTTCAACCAGGTTTCAGCACAGGACATATGAGGTGCAACACATCTACCATTTTCAAGACTCGATATCCCAGGCAAAAGGACTCTCATTACATAGTACGTTGAGCTTAACTTCAGGATATTATAAATACTTTGATGAAAGTGTAGGATCAGATCAGGATTATTATGGAGACTACTATCAGGATTCCAGAGGAATCAGGAACTTTCAAGGTTATACGAAGATTTTTACCTCTCACGACCTTGCTGGCAATATTATAAAGTCATTGAATGGAAGCCTGGGAATTGAATATGCTTATCATCGTTTGGATTTAGAATCAGATATACTTAACAGGAACGATATTTTTATTAATGGAAATATTGGCCTACCCATTTCTGAGAAAATCTTATTAAATGGTCGGGCTAAGATAGGCCTAGGTAGTGCAACAGGAGACTTTTTAATAAGAGGGGATACGAGGTTTTCCATAGGCAAATCCATTCAACTGAGCAGTGAGATTAATATATACAGAAATAGACACCCTATTTCAGCCAATCACTTGACTTTAAATGGATCTCGGTTCTGGGAGAATGAACTTGACAAACCATTTGGATCGCAAATTTCCGGGAAATTATCATTTCCATTCCTAAATCTCAAAATTGGGGTATCCCAGTTGATTGAAAATAATACATTAT
>JABDLO010000510.1 GCA_013002995.1 Saprospiraceae bacterium
ATGGTGTTTCCATTGGGTAACCTGTGTGCTCCTGATACGAAAGCTGAATAAAACTTATATTTTTCTGGTGCAGTGTATTCCCATTTAATATCAGCACCAAAAGGTTTGCCTTCTTCCAAATGGTATACACCTGGTGCTGAAGTCTCAGGACTAAATTCAATTACAGAGCTGTAATTTCCCATATCAGAAACTTTAATTTGCGGGTCAGGTTCCTGAAGAGCCATTAATGCTGCAAAAGCATTAGGATATTTTCCTGGAGGGCCGGGATTGTCATTGTTAAATACCATCATATTACCAGCACCTTTTAACCCGTCAGAAATCCATCTTATGTCATGTTGTCCATGTAAAACCTGATCTTCAGGACCTCCCATTCCATAGTTTTGAGGATTTCCCCATCTGAATAATAGATCACCCCCATAACCATATCTGCCACCTTGATCTGAAGCCGCCGCAGCCTTGGATGTGCTGTGATCAATAACGAATATTTCGCCGTACCCGGGAACACTGATAGCAATTTGATCCAGTTTTTCATTATAGAAGATCGCATTGGTATGTGTGATATCTGAACTCATGTTTTCAGCTGTAGCATTAGATGTGATCATGCCTTGCTGGATCATCTGGTCGACTTGCTCTTGTGTCATTGGTGGACCTCCATGACCCCCACCAAATACATTGAAGTTGATCTTTCTTGGATTCTTATCAATAGGCCCATAATTTTCCTTGTCGGGAAATTTATCCTGAACGAGGTGGTCCCACATATGCCATTCCCAGACAATCTCTCCACCTTCAGGAAACACAGGCTTGATCTCGATGATTTTATCAAGCCATAAACCTGCTGAATTGACATGTTCAGGGTCTCTTCCGGCAGCAATACATTCTTCCTGGCTTCTTGCATCATAAGAAATGGCTAGGACGTTTCCATTGGGCATCAATGCGATATCATGATGGGTCAGTTGTTTTTCATCGGCATATTTGAAGTCCCATACTTTTTCTCCATCCCAGGTGTATTCTCTTATTCTTCCCGCTTGACCTCCCGCTGCAAAGGTTGGAAAATCAGGATCTCTTTCCAGCTTTACAATGTTGCCATTGGGTTTTAAATATCCCTGCATGGAATTCATATCACTTTCCCACTCATGCACGATATTTCCTTTTTTGTCCATGAGATAAGTGCTGGTGCTGGCACCGGGATTAAATAAAATGTAACTGTCATAATCATTATCTGTGTCTTTTAATAATCCTCTTTCGGCGAACATACCCGTAATGGAACGAGTGACATCTTCACCTACCACTTCTGAAGATTGAGAATTATTTTCTTGAGATTCAGTCTTGCATGAATAAGAAAAAATCAGTAAAACACTGAGCAATAGATAAAATGAAATGGTCTTCATGTTATTGATTTTAGGGGTGGAATGATAGCTTGTCTAAATGGAGAGTAAAATGGGATTATACCATCTCACCCTTCATTAATTTGGGTAACATTTCTTTGAAATTTTCCCGTTTATTTAAGTGTGGTAAAGGTTCAGCGGGAACCGGTTTATCGAGGAACTTGCATAATGGTTCCCATCCGTCTCGTACATCATAAATCAATAACTTATCTGCAGGAACATAGGCTTTTACTTCTTCGATGTGATCATTCCATACCTTCTCTGCAAATGCCTTATCTGTGAACTTTCCCTGTAATTGTTTGCCGAAGAAAATCCTTTTAAACATCTTGATGACCTTGACTACTTCGCGGACACGTGGATTGGTTAATAATTTCCACATCATCCCAAGTTTTTCGGGAAGGGTTTGTGGGCCTGCTTTCCATACCGTAGATTCTACACTATTGTACCATTTTTCGAAGGGTCTTACAGTAAGGATGACTTTGGCGTCAGGGTATTTTTCCATTTGTTCTTTGTAATAAGGATATCCGGGATAATCTACCGATGCCTCGTATCCATCATATAATTTATCCCAGTCGGTGGTGCGGGTATGTTCCAGCTCTTCCCAGTGGTGAAGTTTTTCCGGATTGACAAGCAATTCCTTCATATGATAGGTCTTGGAGTAACCTAATTCTTCGAGTGATCTTTTAAGCGTGGTAGTTCCAGTGCGCGGGAATCCGGCACCAATGATTTTGATTGACATGGTATCTGGTTGTTTTGAGGTTTAAATTATCATGAATATATGAAAAATTTAAGGATTTAACTTAAAATAAGTAGAGTAACAGTCTTCCTTTGATACTGAAGGAGGCTTTAATTTTCTACAAATTGGTTTGAACCAAAATGAAAGATCAATTTTTATGATTCAAGATAGAAGCTCATAATATTTTTATACCATTATCGATATGGTACATAACATTTTGCTATTTAAACTTTCTTGAGATGTCGAGTGGTAGCCATTAATTGTGGATATTTAATATTAAAGAACAAACAATGATCACCAGGTTGCTATTATTTTCCTTACTTATTTTTATTTCATGCCACCAAAATGATGGCTCTCAATTGACTTCCTCCAATCAGAGAATGGAAGATCTTATTCAACCTCTTGTTAATACTAATAATTATTCAGGTACGATTGCAGTATCGAATCGAAATGAGCTTTTATATACTGGATCTTATGGATTGATGAATCATGAATATCAACTTGAAAACCATAACGAGACAAGGTTTTTCATTGCTTCAGCTTCAATGATGTTCACATCAGTAGCAATTATGAAACTGGTTGATCAAGGTCTCGTTCAATTGAATGACCCACTATCTAAATTTTTCCCTGGATATTCTAAAGGAGATAAGATAACGATTCACCAAATGCTTGCCCAACGATCAGGGATTCCAAGAATTGGAAATGATGATGATGTGAATTATGACCTGATCACAAAGATCAGCCATACTTCTGATGAACTATTAGCTTATATATGGGAAAAAGATCTACTATTTGAACCTGGAGATCAATATGCTCATGAACGATCCGATTATATATTTCTGGCAGGGATCATTGAGCAGGTGGCAGGAGTTCCATTTGGGGAGTATTTGAAGGAAGAGATTTTTATACCTCTTGGAATGGAACATACGGGACATTATAATGATCAATCTGAAATCATTACAGATCTCAGCAAAGGGTATGCTCCAGATGGCTTGTATGGAATTGCATCAGCTCCATTTCTGGACTGGTCCAGTAAGACTGGGCATGCTTCTATTTATTCAACGGCTGAAGATTTTGTCAAGTGGGGAAGAGCTGCACTTAACAGGGATTTGCTTTCAGATGAAAGTTGGGGTTTGATATTTAAAGATCATGGAGATGGGGTAGGATATGGCTGGTTTATCAGTCCACACGATGGACATGAAAGATATCAAATGAATGGTCGATCACCAGGTTATTCATCCTATTTCGCGATTTATCCTGAGGAAGATTTAATTGTGTCTATGTTGTCCAACATTTATGTTTCATTACCTCGGATCACAGGCCCCCTAATAGCTTCAATTTATTTTGATGAAGCGTATGAACCAATAGATATCGTTAATGAACAATTATCTGAAGAGCAGGTAGAAGAAGTTCTGGGTTTCTATCAATTTGGTGAAGACTTTTATGCTCCCAACGGTTCAGATTCAATTTATTTAGAAAATGGTGGATTATATGGGAATTGGGGAGGACTGATACCTGTAAAGGAGGGTGATGAGGTATACCGTAAGTTTATTTATCGGACTTTCTGGTCAGATATAGAGTTTATAGTAAAGGAGCCTGGAGATGAGGTTCAAATGATATTCGATGGATATTTAGGTGTTAAAAGGAACCAAGAGGAATAATCAGAAATCAGAGATTACCTGCTCCATCATGATTTTTACACAATGTCATTGATCGAGAAGTTTCCTGATTTCTCCAAAATCAGGGTGAGTAATACCTGAAGCTTCAAGTCTATCAAGATCATCTAAGAAAGTATCTCTGAATGGAGTTCTTCCATCCATGATCTCCTTCATCTCAAGATAGATCTTTTCAGCTTCATCTCTTTTACCTTGTAATAGTAGGGCTGTAGGCAAATAACTTTTTAGTGAATTATTGGAAGGGTTGATGGCCATACCTTCTTTTACCATTTCCTCAGCTTTTGAATATTCATCATGATTGATAAGCACCCATGCCAGCTCCGCATACATAAAGCTTTGTTTGTCTAATAATCTCTCATTGTCTGGTTGGTCTTGAATGCCAATGGATAATGATTTAATAATTGATTGTAATTCTTCTTGAAGGACTTTAAGGTCTTGATTTGAATTTATTTTTGCGTAAGCTGAATCTGCATTATTGATATATCTCTGGACGTTCATTTCAGCCTCATCGAATGTCGTAAAGGTATTGGT
>JABDLO010000148.1 GCA_013002995.1 Saprospiraceae bacterium
AACAAGGTAATCGGAACACCTATGTGATTGTTGTAATTCCCTTGAGTAGCATAACACTTGAAGGAAGATCGTACAACTTCATAACATAACTCTTTAGTTGTTGTCTTACCATTGGATCCTGTAATCCCTATTACTTTACAATCTAAAGAGGCTCTGTAAACACGAGCTGCCTTCTGCATAAACTCCAAAACATCTTCAACTATTATTACCTTGTCTCTTCCTGTCCATTTAATATCATCTGAAATGACAATAGAGGCTCCTTTTTCAATTGCCTGTAGAACATATTGATTTCCGTTAAAATTATCTCCTTTCAACGCAAAGAAAACATCACCTTCTTTTATAGTCCTGGTATCTGTACTTACAGAAGGATTGCTCCCTAATAGATTGATAAATTTGTTGACATTCATTCCAAAAAAATAGCCCTTGTAAATTAATTCACAAGGGCTAATATATTCTTTATATTAAATTAATTATTAATATCTACGCTTAACTTTTCTCTGATTTTCTTTAAAGAAGTTGGCTCCTTTACCATCATTTCCAGAAGGAGCTCCAACCCTACCCATAGCACATCTAAAACCTATCGTACGATCGCTCTTGTCTTGATCTTTAAATCTTCTGGTACCAGGAGATAACCAATACAGTCTATCGGCCCAAGATCCGCCTTTGATAACTCTCGCTTCATCACTGACCAGGGTCGTCTCACCATATCCATAGTTAATAAATTCATCATCACCATCTCGATAATCTTTTACGTTACCTTTCTTAAAGTTCTCTCTGTCAGCTACTTCTTCATCCTGAACGTTTCTGTATTTCAACCTACCAAGGCTATCTTTTGGTGCAGGGGCGCCATTTTCATCAATGACCAATTCTCTGAATTCATTTCCTCTGAAAGGATTTAAATCCTGATTTTCAGAATCTCGAAGTGTCGTACTTGTCGTTGCTCTGTAAACATCAGCAGTCCACTCACTTACATTACCAGCCATATTATATAATCCAAAATCATTAGGCAAGAAAGACCTTACAGGACCTGGCGTAGATGCTTTATCATTAAGTCTACCTGCCATACCCATGTAGTCACCTCGTCCTCTTTTAAAATTGGCTAATATCTCACCTTGCCATTTGTTTCTTTTTTTGTACCTGGCCGTGTTTCCATCCCATGGAAAGAACCTTCTATCTGTAATTAACTCATCATTACTAGAGGCGAGATTACCTTGCAATGCTAAGGCAGCATATTCCCACTCAGCTTCGGTAGGCAATCTGTATGAAGGAAGCATAATTCCATCTTCAAATCTTACAGGTCTTTCACCACCAGTGGTAAGATCAGGAAGGTTTTTCCTTACATCAGCCTCAAACTGTCCAGCAAGATAGGTACCTGTAGTAAATACTTCTGAATCAAGCTGTTCTGTATTTAAATTTATAATACCTCTCTTGACAAGAATCATTTCATTAACCCTGTCAGTTCTCCACTCACAGAATTTATTAGCCTGATCCCATGAAACTCCTACTACAGGATAATCATCGTACGAAGGATGCCTGAAATAAGTCTGTACTAAAGGTTCATTATATGCCAGTTCTTCCCTCCATACCAAGGTATCGGGAAGCGCTTCAAGATAAGTCTGTGGATAAGACTTATATACCCTCTTCAGCCAAAAAAGATATTCTTTCCAGTTAGAGTTGGTCACCTCAGTCTCATCCATATAGAATGATGACACAGTTACCCTCCTGGGAATATTATTCCATTCAAATGTTACATCTTCTTCTGTAAGCCCCATGGTAAAAGTTCCACCTTCCACCAAAACAAGATTTGGACCAGTCGCCTGACCCTCATAATCAAGTTTTTCAAAGCCACCCCATTCAGGGTCATTAAATGCCCATCCTGTTGTTGAGGACTCATTTGAACTACTACTGCCTCCACATGAAGCCAGAATAATAGCAAATAGAGGTAAGACATAAATAAAATCAAAGGTTCTTCTCATCTTAGTTAAAATCTCATTATTTTAAAATGCCGCAAATATAGCTTTATGCTTTAATTTCCGGAAGTATAACTGTCTTGGGGATGCAGAAATTGTACCATTTCTACATATTTTTATAAAATTCATTACCTAAATATCGCGAAGCAGTCATTATATCTTGATCCTTTGTTATAAAGGTGGTCTAAATTAACCGTAATCCCTATTTCGTGACTACCTCCCGAATTAATACCTAAGTCGGATAATGTAAAATCGTAACTATAACTAAATCGAATTTATTCATATCTCCATCCAACTGACCCAATGGCTGCATCTCCAGTCTTGCCTGAATGTCGATACCACCCTCCAAAAAACAATTGATTAAAATTAAATAGAGCTCCTATATTCAATTGTGAAAAATCACCCTGCCTTGCATATAGTAGACTGGGGGCGATAAAGGTACCATAATGATAACTGGCAGGTTTAAGCAAAGTATGCTGATATCCAATCATTATAGTCGTCCTCAATGGTAAATTAGCATCGACATTTCGGTCATCATCAAAAAATGAATAGTCCGGTGCATTTAGATGGGAAAAACTCACTCCAGCATAAAATTTTGGATTATAATACAATACACCTGCAGAAACATCTATATATAAGCTACTTACTTTATCAGCATCCGGAGGTATCTCATTACTGGGAAATCTCACCCCGTCAGGACCAACTGCCCCAAACTGAGGATCCAATTGGTCATAAAACACCAATTTATTCCAGTCCAGCCTGGATTGTACATAACTGGCTTCTAACCCAAATCTGACAGTACTTGTCCTATCAATGGATAACCGATAAGAATACATACCACTAATCTTGGTATTCTTCAATGAACCGGCACCTGCATCATCTGCTAAAATGTACATTCCTATTCCGGAATTAAAAGTCTCAAATCGTTGATCATATCCTACGCTATAGGTAGAATACGCATCGAATGCAGGCCATTGATTTCTGTAATTTGCAGTAAAATTGGGACCATATGTATTACCAACGAATGCTGGGTTTATTAATATTGGCGAATTAAAATACTGACTGTAAATAGGATCCTGGCTAAAAACAGGACTATATAACCCCATTAATAGGATGAAAAAAAGTAAATGATATTTAAGTTTAAGTCTAATTTTCTTTCTTGGTGTTATATTCCACACTCAATTAGAACACAATTATGCAATACTGTGTTTTCACAAACGTTGGAACTCTGTAATAATTGTTACTTACAATCGAATCAAAAATATAATTTTTGTCGAATGCCAAGATGTTTACTTGTATTATTTGTCGCCTTTGTCAGTGTCTTTTATGCTAACGGACAAAGAGTTATTAATATAAATGACTCAATTAACTGGTATAATTCTCAATATTCTGACTGGAATTCAAACGAAGTAACTCAATACCCATCGTTCAATAATGCATATTTTGACAGACAATCCGGGCTAAACCTGAAATATGTCAAAAAAATACCTCTTCCCGGTCCTGGGAAAGTAAGTTGTGAGCTGATCCCTCTCAATTATTCCGATTTAAAATGGACTCAAAATAGCAATCCAATTTCAAATGTTGGTGAAAATATAGTTACAGAAGTAGTTGAAGAAAGAGGAAAACATTACGCTTTTATTGCTTTTATCCCAATTTTAAATGATGGATCAAAATTGAAATTAGTAAGTGATTTTCATTTGAAATTAAGCTACCAGCCCTCCTATACTTTCAATAATAGAAACACACCATTTAAAAGTTCCTCTGTACTTAAGGATGGAGACATTTATAAAGTTGCTGTCAATAAATCTGGAATCTTCAAGATCAGCTATGAATTTCTTACCCAGACCTTAGATATTCCATCTGGAGATATTAGAGTAGATAATATTATAATTTATGGCAATAGAGGAGGATTACTTCCTGAACCAAATTTTGAATCAAGAGTAGATGACCTTGAAGAAATATCATATGCT
>JABDLO010000126.1 GCA_013002995.1 Saprospiraceae bacterium
GTAGATGTCTTGGGTCAAATTACCGGAGAGATTGATCCTAATATGAATGGTCTACTAAATCAGGGCCATTCAGAAGATTCATATTAGGATCAATCTCTCCGGTAATTTGACCCAAGACATCTACATACCCATCCGTAAATTCTGTTGCATTGAAATCACCTAGAACTGTTAAATAAGCATAAGGTTGTTTACTTAACTGATAATCCTGGGCCATCTGTGCAATGGATTGAGCTTGTAATAGTCTCTTGGTCCTTACTCTTTCACTGGTTTCAATACCGGATCTTGGTCTGTTGTGGACTCCCAGAGCGGCAAAAGGAATGTTGTTGCTTTTAAAAGTTCCTTCAAGCAATAGTGGTGGCCTGTCATGTAGCACATCTATACTATTATCTTCAGGATCAATGAATGTTTCATCATTGCCAAGCTGTGTAAGATTATTGACCTGGATAGATGGTCTGACCATAAATCCTATGTCAATGGTGCCTAAATCATTTCCCTCTTCAAGGTATGCTGTATAAGAAACTCCCGGATCGAGACTTGAAATTTCAGCAGCAAGGTCTTGTAGTACTTCAATTTTTTCAGCTTCCTGCACGGCTAATAAGTCAGGAGCGTCCAACACATTTAGAATGTAATCAGCTAATTTCTTAAGTCTTCTTTGATAATCTGCAGTACTTTCAACAATATCATTTCGGCTATTTCCCTGTATATCCATGCTTGGAGGATCATCAACATCATCAAAAAGCCTAAATAAATCCAGAGTTGCCAGGGTTGCCTCTCCATTATTTCTCTGTCTTATGGGCTTTGGGAGGGAGTTGTCGGTTATAGTTAGTTCAATAGGCCACAACTCATACCCACCAAATTCAAACCCGATGACTCCTTTGGCCTGAAATGTAGAGCCAGCGTTTATGGCTCGATTGGGGAACCCCAATCTATCCGGATCTAATTCAAATACTTCAGGATTCCCATCCCATACAGGAAGCCCAGGTAATCCGGGAAACTCAATTCCAGGCTCTATATATGTACGAGATGTGGTTGCAACAATATAAGTTTCAGCAATAGGATCTGGATTGAACCTTTGATTGGGTCCGGTCACAGTCCCTTCGACAATCTCTACATACATCCCTTCAAGGCATTCAAAGTTATTAATACCACAAGTGGGAGATCCAGGATCTGAAGAAGGAATCATAGAATTAAGCATGACGGGAGCTGGTACCACATCCACACCAACCACATTAACTGAAGAAACAGAAGTAAATCTTGTAAACCCAAAAAACTCTTCAATTGATCCTGTAACATCCACTAAATCTCCCACATTAAATAAAGGAAGTCCTCCGGTAAATACAAAAATACCATTCGAAGTGCTTTCATCTGCATCATCTCTACTTGATGGAGTTTGTATAAAAAATCCGTCTGTGCTTAAGGCGGTGACAACATTGTTCACGGTGGTGACCAAATCGCCCTCGTATGGAGAAGTTAATCCGGAACCTTGAATTTCAAATATTTCTAAAACGGGAGGAGGGTTTACAGTTACTTTATAGATATAGGTGTTATTACCTAAATACGGGCATGCATCGTCGGTAGCTTCAATTGGGAAATATTGTACACCAATATCATTTATAGTTGGTGTCCAGCATAACTGAGCATTTATAGGATTGGAACCCGTTTCATTTTGTAATAGGCCTTTTCCAGAAGGATTACTGAGCGAAATGATATCGGCCACATCTTGATCAACTGCAGTAATATCAATACATATTTCTTCTCCTGCCGTAGTAGTAAAATCAAATGGTGCAGATATGGTTGGACTTAAATTGGCACATGTAGTGACAAAAAAGCCAATTTCTCTTACAATTTCACCGATTTTAACATTGTTCCTGAATTCTTCAACTTTCACGCAGATAAGACCAGTTTGCTCCATATTTGGTTGTCCGGTAATCTGACCCGATAATGGATCAATGGTCCATTCCATACCTGGAGCTGTGGACATCGGATTCGTGCCTGATAACCCTCCATTATAGGTAACAGGTACACCTGCACTACTTAAGCAATCCACTAAACTGTAACGAAGGGAGTCTCCATCAGGATCATAAGCATTTACACTGTAGGTGACGATTTCATTAACACAGGATTGAAATCTTTCTCTATTGGTAAACTGAGGGGATGAATTACATGGAACAATGGTATTATCAATCAATGATTCGACATAAATTCCTTGGTTGGCACTTCCATTGGTAAAGTCACCGGAAAGGCAACAAGTATTGTAGCTTACTATCCAAACAGACCCCGGAGTAAACGAGTAATCTCTATAAGATAAATGTTCCTCAATACCAGTCAGAGATGACATAACATCTGTGCATTGGGTATTTACTGCCGGACAGGTTGATGGTATTTCATTGATTACAAAAGGACTATTTGGTCCTAAAGGAACAGGAAGATCCATAGGTCCGGACACGTGTTGAAAGGTTATATTATAATTAATTGTATTTGCTGCTCCGTCACAATCTCTGTAGGCTTTAAGATAAATTCTTTTATCTGTATCATTTAAGCATTCATAGGTAATCTGTACCCCAAATACATGAGTTGCTTCTACCTTCAAGGAATAGATCAACAAAAGGAGGATGGTTATTAATTGAACTGGTAATAGATGATGTCTATTAAGATTTGATTGAATCTTACTGATTGGGGATATTGCCATGAATAAGTTGGTTTTATCGAGATTGTATGTAAAGTGTATAGATAAAACAATAAGTTGATAACTTATATTAAAGCATAACCATTATTCATGTTGGGTATCAATTAATTATGAATGCCATTTTGAAAAGAAACTACAATGAAAATATAGTTCGGACTAATTAATGATATGTTAATGTCTCTTTTATATCCAACCCTTATGGAAGTAACTTCAGTCAATGTTATTATCAGCGAGACTTATTAAATTTCTTATTATGAGATATCTATTCTTGATAATATTAGCAATGTCTATCTTTTATTCCTGTGATAAAGAAGATGATTTTAATTTTGAAAATGAAAGACTGGAAGGATTATGGTTATTGACCCATGTTCAAGGAGGCTTTTCAGGGGAGGGATATAAACCAATATTTAACATTCTTCAGATTAATGAAGGTCAACAATACTCCCTGATGTCTGGAGATGCCATAACCCAGGAAGGTACTTTTGTATTAAGCAAAGAAGGAGATCAATTTATGATTCAATTTATTCCAAATGTTGCTGATGCCATATCATTTGATGATGATTCAAAGACCATTATATTCAATGATGAAGAAGATATTTTAATCTTGAGAGACCCATGTTGTGATCTCTATGTCTATACTTTCAGTAAAGAAGAATAAAACTAAATTAGGTTTCAATCGTACTCTAAGACCATTTAGAAAAAATTCAAATGATTCAAAAATATAACCGACATGAAATATTCATTAATCTTATCCATTTTTGCAGTCATTCTGATCTCATCGTGTACAGATGATGACTGTAATCCTGAGTTGATAGAAGACTGTATCTGCACGGCTGAGTATGATCCTGTATGCGGATGCGACAATGTAACCTATAGCAATGCATGTAATGCTGGATGCAATAGCATTACAGATTATCGTGAGGGGGAGTGTGAGTAATTGGATGTACTTAGCTTCCTTAATTAACTTTCTATCAAGTACGGTATCATTTTCATTTATTGAAGTATTTAATGAATCAACCATTTGAAAATTACTAAATAAAAAGCCCTCACACTTATCAGTGCAAGGGCTTGTGGGTTATACTAAAAAATAGGATTATTTTACTATCAATACTTTCTTCACAATTGATCTTTGGCCCGGTATATTGATATGGATGAGGACGACTTGTTGTTCAACACCCAATTCTCTCACAGGGATCATCATCTGGCTGGAAGAAATAATATTCCTTTGCATCAATCGCTGTCCCAATAAATTAGTGACAGATACCTGTGCTCGCTCAACATCATTATCCAGGTTGATCCAGATGAGTTCGCTGGCAGGATTTGGATAAATAGTTGCTTCTAATCCGGGTTGTAGATTCCCGCTTACTGTACTGCCTACAGGAGCAC
>JABDLO010000169.1 GCA_013002995.1 Saprospiraceae bacterium
AAGTTATAGATCGAATATCATTTCTCCTTCAGGAATCAACTAATTCAGATTTATTCGATAATTCAGGCTTTACTCCAAAATCATTAACATATTCTACACCAGAATTTCTCACAAGACCTTTGCAGACATCTAAGAGAACCATGGTAGATAGTATGAGTATAACGATTGAGCTATCTCAAGGGAATACATTATTTGAAGTGGGCGATACAGCAGAGTTTACATTAATAGGAAGTGAAAATATCACTCATATTGTAATTTTAATTGAAGAAAGTAAATATAACTTTAGAAGAAGTGAACAAGTTGGAAATGAAGTGACATTTATGTATCCCGTAAACAATAATTCATCACTAGGAAATAAAAGAGTTTTTGCCATAGGTTACAATGAGAATGCAGATACCTTAGTGATAGATTCAAGCTTAATTATAAACGTTGTTAATAATTCTGAACTTGATACAATCTATTGCAATCCCTTCTATTCCACAGTTCAACAAGGAACAAATTTTTCAATAAATGTAATTGCATCACACGTGGATGGGAATAAGAATATTATCTCAAATTTGGATAGCGTCGTTTACTCTTCAATAAATGGAAATACAAGTTCTATAACTAATAATGTATTTCAGGGATCATTCTTGGGTAAAGACACTATAGAGGTGGTATACAAAGGAATTAAATCATCATTCATAATAGATGTAGTAGAACCTTACTCAGAGCCAATACTTCCATTAAATCTTCTTTCATTTAATGCTGAATTTGATCAAAAATCCAAAGTAGAGCTTACATGGAAAACAACCAATGAAATTCATGTCTCACACTTTGAAATTCAAAAATCCGGCTCGAGTATCCAAGGATTTAAAAAGATCGATTCGGTCTATGCAAAAGGTAATTCTTTACAAATACGAGAGTATAACTATCATGATTTAATAAACCAAGATGGTCAATATTATTATCGTTTAAAAATCGTTGATCTTGATGGTAGTTTTAGATATTCCAACATCGTTGATGTCAATGCATTCAAACTAACTGATAAGTCATTAAGCTTGTTTCCTAATCCCTCTAAGGGTCTTTTTTCCATATCAAGAAGTAGGCAAGATCGTTATGAATATCAGATTGAATTATTTGATATTGCCGGGCAAAAACTATATTCTGATATCTTTTACAAGAATGTTCAAAAAATTGAATTTGATATCACCAATTTGGCAACTGGAATCTATTTTATTAATGCAATAAATAGAACTTTAAACGTAAGGGAAGTAATAAAGTTGGTTAAAACCAATTAACCTTTAATATGATTTCTTCAAGGCTATAAGCTAGCACAAGCATAAAGTCAATTTTGTCTGTGTTTTATGAATTGTATGCAGGGTTAAATGACACAATTGTATATTATATTTGTGTGCATCGAGAATATTTAGATGCTAACCATGAATAAAAAGCAGCTTTCTGAGCGAGATATATGTACTAAGTTTATCACACCTGCCGTTTCAAAAGCAGGTTGGGACATCAGAAAGCAGGTGCGGGAAGAAGTATCCTTCACTGATGGAAGAATCATCGTGCAGGGCAAGCTATATACCAGAGGAAAGAGAAAAAGAGCAGATTACATCCTATACTATAAGCCCAATATTCCAATTGCTATCATCGAAGCGAAAGATAATAATCACCACATCGGTGATGGTATGCAGCAAGCCCTGGAATATGCTGATATACTTCATATCCCCTTTGTATTTACTTCCAATGGAGATGGCTTTCTGTTTCATGATAAAACCAAAAGCATCGGTAAGATTGAAAAAGAACTATCCTTAGAAGAATTTCCGTCACCGGAATATCTGTGGGGACAGTATTTACAGGAAAGGGAAATTGACAGACCGGAAATCAGACAAATTGTTGAACAGGACTACTTTGTAGACTACAGCGATAAATCACCAAGGTATTACCAACAAAATGCCATCAACAGAACTATAGAGGCCATAGCGAAAGGTCAGGACAGGATATTACTGGTCATGGCTACCGGAACTGGGAAAACCTATACAGCATTCAACATCGTATGGAGGCTCTGGAAAAATGGAACCAAGAAAAGGATTCTGTTCCTGGCTGATCGGAATGCTTTATTGACACAGACGAAGAATGGAGATTTCTCTCCTTTTGGGAATGACATCATGCACATCATCAAGCACCGAAAGATTGATAAGTCCTATCAGGTGTATTTTGCATTGTACCAGGGGTTAACCGGAAATGAAGAATGGAAAAATGTGTATAAGGAATTCAGCCGGGACTTTTTTGATCTGGTGATCATAGATGAGTGCCACCGGGGAAGTGCTTCTGAAGCTTCAGCATGGAGAGAGGTTTTGGAATATTTCAGCAATGCTACACAGATTGGTATGACAGCCACTCCTAAGGAAACCAAGGACATATCCAACATTGCTTATTTCGGTGAACCTATTTATACATATAGCCTTAAGCAGGGAATTGAAGATGGATTTCTAGCCCCTTATAAAGTCGTGAGAATTGGAATGGACGTAGATGAAGGATGGAGACCCACCAAAGGATTGAGAGATAAATATGGTAATGAAGTAGAAGACAGGATTTATAATCTGAAGGATTATGACAGAACTCTAGTCATTGATGAAAGAACCCAAGCTATTGCCGGTAAAATCACTGAATATCTAAAGGCAACGGACAGATATGCAAAGACCATTGTTTTCTGTGCTGATATTGATCATGCCAATAGGATGAGGCAAGCCCTAATCAATGAAAATGCTGACTTGGCTTCAAAGCATTGGAATTATTGTGTAAAGATCACGGGAGATGATGAAGTAGGTAAAGAAGAGCTAGATAATTTCACTGATGTTGAAGAAAGGTTTCCTGTCATTGCCACCACGTCCAAAATGCTGACTACCGGTATTGATACCAAGATGGTCAAGTTCATTGTACTGGAATCCAATATTGGATCAATGACTGAGTTCAAGCAGATTGTAGGCCGGGGTACCAGAATCAGAGAAGCTGATGGAAAGGTATATTTTACCATAATGGATTTCAGAAAGGCTACCAATCTCTTTGCTGATCCTGATTTTGACGGAGAACCCGTACAGATTTATGAACCGGAAGAAGGTCAACCACCTGTTCCTCCTGATGAAGGGAAACAGGAAGAAGAAATAAAAGATGAAGAGGTCGATGATGTGGTTAGAGACGGGAATGACGAGCCGGATATTACGATAGATGTCTCTCAACAGGAAGTCAAGAAGTTTTATGTAAACAATGTACCTGTAAGGGTATCGACTGAAAGAGTCCAGTACTATGGTAAGGATGGAAAATTGATTACGGAATCACTAAAAAAGTACTCCAGGGACAACATCATTAAGGAGTTCAACAACCGCGATGGCTTTATAGAAAAATGGAAC
The DNA here is from genome assembly GCA_013002995.1 of Saprospiraceae bacterium. GTDB lineage: Bacteria > Bacteroidota > Bacteroidia > Chitinophagales > Saprospiraceae > JABDLO01. The sequence continues at coordinate 3,396 of JABDLO010000169.1, forward strand.
AACTCCGATAAAAAAGAAGAATTGATAAAGGAGATGGCAGAGCAAGGTATTCTCCTAGAAGCACTAAGAGAAGAAGTGGGAAATGATATGGATGACTTTGACCTGATCTGTCATGTAGCATTTGATATGCC
>JABDLO010000177.1 GCA_013002995.1 Saprospiraceae bacterium
GTCGTCATTTCCAATGCCCTGATATCATATCGATTTTCAATGTACTCCCTTATGATGTGGGTAAGTTCTGATTGATAGGACTTGATCTCTCCTTTTTGCCACAACTCTTTATCTTTTAATTCATACAATTGGCGTACAGCAATCACATGTGCAGGATCTGGAACCTCAGGTGCTTCATGGATGGAAGGATCTTTCCTTCTGCTACGGAAAAAATAAATCAATGCTATTGATGCCAGTAATATACCGAGGGCAATGAGTGGTAACTCAAAGTCTTCTAGAGTTAAAGGTTCTTCAATAATGGTCTCGATCGGAGCGATTGCCAATGAATCCTGGGCTATGGACTGAATTTCATCAGGAAGAAATACAGTGATAAGGGGAGATGACGTGGGAAGAGGAACCTGATTTCCATTAATAATGAGCCTGGGATTAGGAATTCTATACTGGCCCACATCGTATATGGCTAATCTGATGGTTCCCTTAAAAGTTGAATTCCCACCACTTGCAGCCAGTGGTAGGTTACTGATATCTACACCGGGAGATTGGGGTGTAACACCATATGGTCCGCCGTCCAATATTTCAATATCTCCCTCCTTATTGAAGAAGGTCGTATCTACAACGTACATCAGGTTGACCATCGTGTCAATGGTAGAAAAATCAATAATGCCTGAAGGATTATTGCCTTCGACTTGTAATACCACATCCACATCGAATGGTTGACCGATGGATACAGAATCCACCTGGGAGACCAGACCTACATAATTCTGTCCTATAAGCGACCAGTTAATTAATGTAAACGATATGACCGTCAGTACACTCCTCATTTAGACCTGCTTTTAAAGAATTTCAATAAGGATTTTACATAATTCTGATCGGTACGGATATTGATGGTGTCCAATCCGCACTTACGGAAGGTTTCTTTAAATCTATCGTGATGGTGCTCGAATGCATCTTTGATTCCCTCTCTCACCTTCCTGGAAGAGGTATCGATGACCTTTATCATTCCTGTTTCATTGTCTTTTACCTTAATGAGGCCCACATTAGGTATCTCAATCTCGGCAATATCGTATAAGAGCATGCCGATGATATCGTGTTTTTTAGAACCGATAACCAGAGATTTCTCATATTCAGGAGTCCTGAAATCCGACATTAAAAATACAATGGCTCTTTTTTTCTGAACATTGTTAAAGTAATCCAGGGCGACAGAAAGGTCAGTAGAAGTACCTTCGGGTTCGAAGAATAGCAATTCTCTGATGATCCGTAAGATGTTCTTTTTCCCCTTGGCAGGAGGGATGTATTTTTCTACCTTATCAGTGAAAAGGATGGCACCCACCTTATCATTATTGGTCAATGCACTGAATGCGATAACAGCAGAAAGCTCAGTGATTAAGTCATTTTTAAATTGCTTTCTAGTTCCAAAGTATGCTGATCCACTTACATCAATTAACAACATAACCGTAAGCTCTCTCTCCTCTTCGAATACTTTTACATGTGGATGGCCGGTACGCGCCGTAACATTCCAGTCGATATTCCTCACATCATCACCATAGGTATAATCTCTTACCTCACTGAATGACATACCCCTTCCTTTAAAAGCACTGTGGTATTCTCCTGAGAAGATGTGCCTGCTCAGACCCTTGGTCTTGATCTCTATTTTCCGTACTTTCTTAAGGAGTGCTGCCGTATCCATATTATGGTACTTCTACCGTATTAAGTATGGTTGTAATGATGTCTTCAGCAGTCACATTCTCAGCTTCTGCTTCATAGGTGATCCCAATGCGGTGCCTCATCACATCCTGACAGATGGATCGTACATCATCAGGAATGACATATCCACGTCTATTCATAAATGCGTGTGCTTTAGAAGCTTTAGCAAGATTAATACTTGCTCTTGGAGAACCACCATATGCAATCAATGATGTTAAATCACGCATTCCATATTCTTTAGGATACCTGGATGCAAAGACAATATCGATGATATAGTTTTCAATCTTTTCATCCATGTATACCTTATCAACAGATTGTCTTGCTTTAACTATTGTCTCTGGTGAAACTACAGGATTGATTTGCTGAAAAGACTCTCCATTAAGGTTTTTACGGACAATGTCTTTTTCTTCTTCCTTATTCGGATAACCAATGTTGACCTTCAGCATAAATCGATCAGTCTGGGCCTCCGGCAAGGGGTAAGTTCCTTCTTGCTCGATGGGGTTTTGTGTTGCAAGAACAAGGAATGGCTCATCCAGTTTGAAAGTTTTTTTGCCGATGGTGACTTGTCTTTCCTGCATGGCTTCAAGTAAAGCTGATTGTACTTTTGCAGGAGCTCTATTAATCTCATCCGCCAGGATGAAATTGGCAAAGATAGGACCTTGTCGTACTGAGAAGTCATTGGTACTGGGATTGTAGATCATAGTACCAATGATATCAGCGGGCAGAAGATCAGGAGTAAACTGAATCCTGTTGAAATCTCCATGTACTGCTGATGCCAATGTTTTGATCGACAATGTTTTTGCAAGTCCGGGAAGTCCTTCCAGGAGAACATGACCTTTAGATAGTAATCCAAGGATGAGCCGATCGAGCATATATTTCTGACCTACGATGACCTTGGATGCTTCTTCATATAAGGTTTCAATGAAAGCACTATCCGCATAAATCTGCTGGTTTAATGCTTCAATATCTACTGATGTCTGCATGACGGTATTTTTCTTGGGCTTTAGTGGATCTTATATAATGCCACGGAACCCTGGTTAAACAGAACGTTTTTATAACGGTCGACAAATTTGAAAATTTTAAACCGATTACCCAAGCCTATCCGACGAACGATCGAATTTTAAGGAAAATTTATGAAATTAAGACTAAAAGACCAATGGATATAGAATTGAGAGAATTTGAGAGGAGGTATAAATCAAAAAGGTGTATTAGAGGAATTCCTACAATCAATTGAAAATTATTTCTTTATGTATATCATAAATATTTCTTAGTGCCGGACAAATAATTTGAAACTACCCAGATGGGTAGGAAGTATTACATATACAGTCTATAATTTTGAAAAAAAAAGCGACAATGCGACAGTTGGTTTTTATTAATGTTATCATTTGCTTTAGTTTATTCCAGATTTCTGCCCAAAATGTAGGCATTGATATCAATAGCCCCACTGAAAAGCTCCAGGTCAATGGAGTGATGCATACCACCCAGGGAGGCGTGCGATTTCCGGATGGCACCCTCCAGACTACTGCAGCAATGAATACAACCCATACTGGGGACTTACCGGAATATCCGGTGAAGATGTATTTTATTTATGATAATAATAATCCTCCAAGTAGTTATTTAGATTGGGTTCAAATCTATGGATTGAGTTATGATCATTTCAGAGACCCGGGAAACCCTCAGATGCCTTGTCTGGAAAATCTTATCATTACCAAAACGCTCGATCAATTTTCGACTGATCTGTACCGAAAGAATTTTTCCAGGCTGAATATGAATGATAATGAAATTCATATTACAAGAACCATAAATGGAACAGAACTTCCGGTAATGGTTATTTCCTTTGATTTAATGATTATTAACAACATTTCTAAGTCGACCAATTCAGTCGGTAATGGTAAATACAAATTGCAAGAGGAAATAGAGCTGAATACAACTGGAGGAATTACTATTACATACAATGATTATGACAGTCAAGGCAACGTGATTTTTAGCTCTGTAGAAGTAGTATGTAATTAATAATAATACTGGTATTTAACTCATGTCATCAGCGGTAAGGAATAAATTATTCTTTACCTTGGTAAGATGAAGGAGATACTAAAAATAACAGTCATTTTCTTATCATTACAAGGATTGAATTTCGATGTAAGTGCACAGAAAAATCAATACTTTAAAGGTTATATAGAAAAGGTCAACACTCCCAGTTTTGGATACCATTCACCACTCCCAGATGTAAATAGATCACTTCTTCTGCGGGGTAAAGCCGAATTTGATCCTATAGGATGGAAGACAGAAGCCATCCCAGATTCTTATAAAGGTGATAATGTCCATTTTATATGGATGTATGGAAAGGATGTCACACATCAACCATCTACATTTCACCTCTCATTCAATGGTCGTCAATTGTTAACATTCCAAAATTCAGGTAGGGGATATCTCGGAGAAGAGAAAGTGGAAGGAATTGATGGTTCGTCTCTCACCTTCAATAATACCATGCTTGATAAGTATGGCGATCAGATGGGTTTTGCTGTCCTAAAAGTACCGACACACTTGTTGATAAAAGGAATATCCAACGAAGTTCAGGTCGCTTCTGATCCGGATAATTTAGATACATGGTATATGACATTTGAAGCGGCTCTGGAGCCTTCCATTAATGCAGAGCAGAATATGGTTGTAGTAAAAGAGGGTGAGCAGAGGAAACATAATGTTGTTTTTGAAATCTTACACCTACAACCAAGCGAGAAAGTAACAATCAAGATCAATGGAATGGAAACTTCTATGGATCTTCATACCGGTTACAACCGGCTTGATGTGAACCTGCCAAAGGTTGATCATCCTACTCCATATACTGCAGTTATCCAGGTAGGGAATCAAGAGGCCATATCAAGGTCATTCACACTTTCACCCGTAAGAGAATGGGAAGTTTACCTGATTCAGCATACCCACAGTGATATCGGTTATACTCGTCCACAACCGGAAATTCTTCCGGAACACCTCAGGTATATTGATCACGCCCTGGATTATTGTGATGCAACAGATGATTATCCTGATGCAGCACAATTCCGATGGACTTGTGAGACCTCCTGGTCCGTTAAGGAATACCTGGAGAACCGTCCACAATCACAGATTGACCGATTAATTCAGCGGATCAAAGAAGGACGGATTGAAGCAACAGGTATGTACTTTAACTATTCAGAGATCATCGATGAACAAGCGGTAGCTTATCAGACCAAATACCTGAGGGTATTAAAAAACATGGGCATTGAAGTATCCACAGC
>JABDLO010000191.1 GCA_013002995.1 Saprospiraceae bacterium
GGTATTGCTAGGAAAAATCGAAAAAGATGATAAGGTGTTGATCCACGCCGGATCGGGAGGTGTAGGACATTATGCCATACAGATAGCGAAAGCCATGGGAGCTTATGTCATCAGTACAAGTTCTGCAAAAAACAAAGATTTCATTATGTCACTGGGAGCAGATGAGCATATAGATTATAGGTCACAAGCATTTGAAAAGGTATTATCAGACATCGATTTCGTATTCGATATGTTCAATGGTGAAATCCTTCATAATTCTGTCCAGGTGGCAAAGCAAGGTGGTAAAGTTGTATCGATTCCAACACCTGAATTTTCTCAGGAAGTACAAGATCTTGCCAGGAGTAAAAAAGTCGACTTATCTTTTCACATGGTCCAATCAAGTGCAGTCGATATGAAAACCATTGCTCAATTCCTTAATGAAGGATCTGTGAAACCACATATTTCTAAAACATTTGCTTTTAGTGAAATGTCTGAGGCTCATAAGCACCTGGAGAGTGGCCGGACTGTAGGTAAGGTAATTGTAGAAGTTTAATTAAGTACTATGCCTTTCGGCATATAAGAATGAAATAAAAATGGGTTCATTTCAAACAATAAACAAAGCATACAACAGTGTATTTCAGTCTGAGCGATTAAGTATTGGTGTGGTCATCCCTATAGAGAATTATGCAGTTAGCCCGATACCTTCAATGGCCAATCATCTTACAAGAGTTAAACTCATTGAGGAATTAGGATTTAAGGCATTGTGGGTGCGGGATGTTCCTTTTCATGTTCCTTCATTTGGTGATGCCGGACAGTTGTATGATCCATTTACATACCTGGGTTATCTTGCCGGACAGACATCAGATATCGCTCTGGGGGTTGCAAGTATTGCTCTCCCCCTACACCACCCTGTCCATGTGTTCAAGTCAGCCACCACAATTGATCAATTATCAGGAGGTAGATTGATTATGGGAGTAGCATCAGGTGATCGTTATGACGAATACCCTTCGATGAATATTCCATATGAAGAGCGAGGCAAACTATTTAGGGAAGCTTTTGAATATATAGAGGCTGCTCAGACTACTTTCCCAGTACTAGAGGATAATCAATTTGGTGATTTGAAGGGGCTCATTGATGTACTACCTAAATCTACAGGACATAAAATACCGATGTTGATCACAGGCAACAGCCGTCAATCAACAGAATGGATCGCTGAGCATGGTGATGGGTGGATGTATTATCCCAGGAATCTCTACATACAAGAACTTAAGATCAGGGAATGGCGAGACATGATTGCAAAGTATCATGATCAAAGCAATCCATTTATGCAACCCCTTTATATCGATCTTCATCAAGATGATGATTTTAAACCACAAAGTATACATTTGGGCTTCAGGATCGGAGCTCATTACCTGGTTGACTATTTACATCAATTGAATAGCATTGGCGTTAATCATGTAGCTTTGAACTTAAGATTTAATACAGACAAAATTGAATCTACATTAGAACAACTAGCCAGGAAAGTATTACCAAATTTCCATTCAGATAAATTTGAAAAAGCAGAAGCATGAAAAAAGTCATTTTAATAACGGGAAGCACAGACGGGATCGGGAAATTGGCAGCTCTTAAACTGGCCAGGGAAGGACATACCATGTATCTCCATGGAAGAAATGCTGACAAACTAGAAAGAGTCATTGAGGAACTAAAATCGGACACAAATAATCAAAACATCAATGGGTTTGTTGCTGATTTTTCAGATCTCCATGCTGTAAGGAAGATGTCTGAGGAGATAAAAATGGAATTATCTTCAATCGATGTCCTGGTCAATAATGCGGGGATATTCAAAGTAAACAACAACATCACCGATGATGGTTTAGATGTGCGGATGGCGGTAAATTATCTTGCTCCCTACATACTGACCAATGCTTTACTCCCTCTGCTTAGACAAAGTGACAATCCAAGAATCATCAATTTAAGTTCGGCTGCTCAGAGCAGTGTATCAACAGAATTCCTTAAGGGTAATAAGCAATTACCAGATCAAGCTGCATACGCACAGAGTAAGCTGGCCATCCTGATGTGGAGTTTTCACCTGGCTGAACAAGAGCCTGATATAACAGCCATACCCCTCAACCCCGGTTCTTTGCTTAACACCAATATGGTCAGAGAAGCTTATGGTAAATTCTGGTCATCAGCTGATAAAGGAGCTGATATTATAGTCGATCTGAGCATTTCCCAGCAACATGATAATATGAGCGGCAAGTATTTTGACAATGACAAAGGAGGATATGGAAAGACTCATCCTGATGCATATGATAAGGGCATCATCTCAGGGTTAATTGAAGTAACTGAGGATATGGTTGGATCAAATAAGTGATCATAGATCAGTTGAATTGATTATTAGGTTTAAAGCTGAATCCGTTTTTAGTCAACAGATCCCCAGTACTCTCCTAAGATTCATGAATTCTTTTCTTACTGTCGGTTGAAATTCAATCAACAATTAAATTTGTGATGTACCATTCAATTTCAAATGAACATCATTTCCATCAGAGAGCAGCCAGATTATAAAGACAGAGCAATAGCATATTTCCAGAAAAGTTGGCCAGGTGTGCTACCGATCATTTACGAAGATTGTATTACTCACAGCATAGGTGCAAGAAATTCACTTCCGCAATGGTATTTACTTTTAGAGAAAGATCGGATCATCGGAAGTGCCGGATTGATCACCAATGACTTCATAAGCAGAGGAGATTTATATCCTTGGGTATGTGCTTTATTTATTGAAGAAGATCATCGAGGAAATGGATATGGTTCCGTTCTTTTGGATAGATTAAAAAGGGATACCAGAAAATTGGGATTTGAATATTTATACTTATCGACAAGCCTTTTAGGATACTATGAGAAATATGG
>JABDLO010000201.1 GCA_013002995.1 Saprospiraceae bacterium
GAATTACATGGAAAAGTTTTATACCCTAAATAAGGAAAGATGAATAAATGGTTATTTACTCTTCTAGTTCTTGGTATGTTGGTCTCTTGCGATCATGCAACATCTTTAGAAGATTTAAGAGAATTGATAGAAAAGGAATTTAATGCTGAGGAAGGTACATTCGCCCTGGCATTTCACAATGTTTCAACTGGAGAAGAGCTGTTGATCAATGCTGACGAATCATTTCATGCAGCCAGCACCATGAAGACTCCTGTAATGATAGAAGTGTATAAGCAAGCTGCTGAAGGGCTAATAAATATCAATGATTCTATCATGGTCAAGAATACCTTCTATAGTATAGTGGATAGCTCCACCTATGAGCTGAATTCTACTGATGACAGTGAGAAAGATCTTTATAATATGGTTGGTCAGAAAAGAGCCATAAGTGACCTTGTTTACGACATGATCATTGTTTCCAGTAATCTGGCGACCAATCTTGTAATCGACCTTGTAGATGCAAGGAAAGTCACAGAGACCATGAGAGAAATTGGTGCAATGGATATCAGTGTACTACGAGGTGTGGAAGATATTAAGGCTTTCAGACAAGGGTTAAGCAACTCAACAACTGCCTATGATCTGATGGTCATCTATAAGAAAATGGCCAAACATGCTATAGTAAGCCCTCAAGCTTCCAAAGAGATGATCGAAATATTGAAGGATCAAAAATTCAATGAAATCATTCCCGCTCATCTACCTGATGATGTCATAGTTGCACATAAGACAGGTGTCATCACCGCTCTACATCACGATTCTGGAATTGTCATGCTACCTGATGGTCATCAATATGTCCTCATTTTGCTTTCTAAAGACCTGGGAGACTTCGATTCCGGAACAGAAAGAATGGCCAAAGTTTCAAAGTTAGTCTACGACCATACAACTAATTAACATTGATTTGCATCTTTTAACTATATGAATACATTAATAATGGATTTTAATTGATATATCAACTATATTTATATCAATGAAAAAAGAGACACAATTAACTAAAATAGAAAGTACCGTCTTTTATGGAATAGAAAAGGCCATTAAAGTATATCGGCAATATGCACAGAAGAATATAAAGAAAAGAGGTATCGACATCACCATTGATCAATGGTTGATTTTAAAAACCATTCATGATCACTCGGACCTCACACAGCGTGAAATAGCTGACCTGGTCTTTAAGGATTATGCTTCCATAACCAGAATTGTTGAGATTTTAGTAAGACGGTCCTATCTCACCAGGTCATTTCATCAAGAAGACAGAAGGAGATTTACACTTGAATTGACAGCAGAGGGTAAAAAGATCTATAGGAAACTAATACCTATTGTTGCTCACAATAGAAAAACTGCACTCACAGAAATCGATCTTGATGAAATTGAATCATTACATCGATCATTAAATAAAATAATTAAAAACTGTATTTCTGAAACTACATAAACCATTAATCATGAAGAAACAAACCATGTTACTAATTCTTATTTTTCATCTGATCACATTTATGGCACAAGCCCAGGAAGGAGCTGACCATATTGATGACTCTGAAAAGCAGGAGGTAATTGATTCAATCAGCAACATCCTCGAATCAGATTATGTATATCCTGATGTAGCTCTTGAAATGATTGCCCTTGTAAAGAAAAAAATGTCTGTTGGAGATTACAGTGACATCAATGATCCGGATGAATACGCTCAACAATTGACATCCGATCTACAATCTGTAAGCAATGATCTTCACCTGAGGATTAATTTTACGCCGGAACAGATATCTCAATGGAGAAATGCTTCTCAATCAGAAGAAGACAGCATTGCCATGGCTGAACGTCGATTAAACAACAATCGAAGGAACAACTATGGGTTTCAGGAAATAAAGATCTTAGATGGCAATGTTGGCTATTTAGATCTTACCGGATTTTTTCATGTCGATGAAGAGGCTGGTGCTACCGCTCAGGCAGCTATGAATTATCTCAGTAATGCAGATGCACTAATTATTGACCTTAGGCAAAATGGAGGTGGAAGCCCATCTATGATCCAATTAATCACCAGCTACCTGTATGGCCCTGAACCAGTACACCTAAATAGTTTTTATTACAGACCCACGGATGAAAGGACACAGACATGGACCCTACCCTATGTTCCCGGAAAGAGAAGGCCGGATATTGATGTTTATGTACTTACCAGCGGCAGAACATTCTCAGCAGCTGAAGAATTTAGCTACAACCTCAGGAACCTGGAACGAGCTACACTGGTAGGTGAAACAACCGGAGGTGGTGCACACCCCGGAGGGACAAGGATAGCAACTGACAGGTATATGATATGGGTACCAACGGGAAGAGCAATTAACCCCATCACTGATACCAACTGGGAAGGAACAGGTGTGGAACCCCATATAAAGGTTCCAGCTGGTAAGGCCCTTGAGACCGCTCATGTAGAAGCTTTGAAGAAAATGAAAGAAAGCAGGAGTAAAGATGATCAATTTTCACTTCAATGGGCAATTGATGGTTTAAAGGCTAAAGCCAATCCTATCGAAATAGATGCAGACATTCTGGAACAATACGCTGGCAATTATGGCCCCAGAATGATAAAGTATGAAAATGGAAGCCTTTTTTATCAAAGAGAGGGAAATCCAAGATATATGTTGATCCCTATGAGTACTGACACCTTCATGATTGAAGAAATACCATATTTCAGGATAAAAATCATCAAAGAAGGAAATAACGTAATTGCGATCCAGGGATTGTATAATGATGGACGTACAGATAAAAATTTGAAGACTTCCTCAACCCCATAATTGTTGTGTGAAAGACCCATTGAAACCAAATGGCCACCATTGATTTATTGGTGGTCATTTTTTTTAGTACTCAAGTACAAATTTTGATAAATTCTCTCCTTTATTTAACCCCAATTTTTTCCTTAGGCGATATCGAGCTACTTCAACACCCCTTAATGAGATGCTCATAGAATTAGCAATCTCTTTCGTACTCAAATTGAGTCGTAGGAAGGCACACAATTTTTGTTCATTGGGTGTAAGATCCTCATATTCTTCGCGAAGCCTGGACAGGAAATCACCATGAACCCTATCAAATCGATACTCAAACTGTTCCCAATCTTCTTTCAGCCGTAGTGTTGTGTCAATTTCATGAATAATGAATTCAAGCGTTTTCTTTGTCTCTGAGTTCTCTCCTTTTTTCTTCAAGTCATTCAGCTGGGCCTTGATCATATCGATGAATTCATTTTTGACAACAAGATTCATTGTTGATGCTGCAAGAAGACTATTTACATGTTCAATTTCACTTTTCAATTTTTCATCTTTTAATTGCATTAACTCTTTTTCCTTTTGCCGCTTGATCTCAGACACTTTAAGTTTTTCCTCTGCAACTTTAATATTTTTCTCTTCTTCAAGACCTATGACTTTAATCGTATATCGACGTTTCTGAAACCACGCAACAAATACCAATGAGGCCAATCCCAATAATACATACAATACTTTTGCAGTCATACTCCTGTAAAAAGGAGGTTTTACTTTGACAAAAACAGGTTGGCTCGTAGTTATACTTCCGAGGAAACTCCTTGATTGAACCACGAGTTCATAATCCCCTTCCTTCAAGTTGGTGTATTCTTTAGAAGGGGTAGCAGACCAGGCTCCATAATCATCATCAAATCCTTTAAGAAGAAACCGAAATTGTTGATTATTGACATCAGTAAATTCAAAGTATTCAACATCTATCTGAAGGACTCGATCTTTGTAACTTATTTCTATTGAATTCTCCTTCCCTGATTGTGGTCCAAAGGGCATCTTTATGTGATAAGCAGTATCCTGTGTAACACTGTATATACGACTTATTTCTAATGGATGATTCTGATTGATATATCCTTCAATATTGGGGTAGTAAGTAATAAATCCCTCATTTGCAGAGTATAATATTTTATCATCATTATAAGAGAAATTTAAAAGGTCATTATTGAGAAAGTACCGCAGATGATATAAAGGAGAAGGCACAAATTGATAATTACTATTACTTATATGCTTAAAATAACCAACAAGGTTTTCTGCAATGATGTGAACATTATTCTGATTATCCTGCTTGAATGAATATACGTGTTGATCTCCGATTACATCTTTAAAATTCCGTGCATCTTCTATTTCATCATTCTCAACATTGATATGATACATCCCAGTTTGTGTACCTACGTATAAGTCATTATCTATTTTCCCTAAAATGATCTGGTCATTGATAGGTAAATTTCTGGGGTTTGCAACCCTTTCTGTTTTCTGCAGGGTCATATCATCTGAAAAAGTAAGCTTGTACAATCCTTTATAATATTGTCCTACCCACAAAACACCATTCGCATCTTCTTCATAAAATCGACTGGATTCATTAAAACCTTCAATTTTATTAAGTGGAATCAACTGACCTCTTACATTGAACCTGAATAAATACAATCCAGAGTACATACCACCTATATAATAGTCTGGCCTGGATTCAAGTTGCTTTAAATTCCACATGCCCTCTGTTTCAACCACTCTTGTGACTCTTCCCTGATCGAGCATAAATAAACCAGTATGATGACCTGCATATAACCTTCCGCCAATTTTTTGCAGACCATATGCAGGACCTTCTGTTCCTTCTAGTAGCCTACTTTCACCAGCATCTTCAGCCAGGTAATAAATACCATTGGATGTTGAGTAATAACCATCTCCATTATACTGTATTGATTCATAACCACTTCCCTGGAGGTGTATATCTGTATTTAAGAACCTTAAAGGTGAATTCGTATAAATGATTGCAATTCCATTTTGCATCCCTACCCAGAGATTTCCTGAAAAATCCTGAAATGCTCTTAGACATGCATTTGATTGTAGTCCATCACCTTTAGTAATTTGTTCTACACGATTATTTATGATATCATAGAGAAATAAGCCTGAGGTTTGTGTTGCAATCGCCAACCTCGCATCTGAAATCTGGAGTACATGATTCACGTAGGTTCCCTTTAATGCCTCATTTAAATTCCGGAAACGATCATTAGAACCGAAGGAAGAAGTGAAGGTGATTAATCCTGAATTAAAGAATACCAGGTAACCATCTTCAATGGAAACAAGTCCTGCAATGATTTGATTGGATTTATTTTCAATTGAAAGTGGTATTAAAGATCCATGTTCGATATGAAATAACTCTCCTAATTGACTTTGTGCAAATAATTTCCCATTAGTCAAAAAACAACGATCGAATCCATTCTTATGACTAAGCATTGAAATAGATTCTCCATTATAAATGAAAATAGCTGAAAATGTACAAAAGTATACCTGGGAATTCAAGATATAAACATCCCAAACTTCGTCAAAATCAGGAGCATTCTTTGGAAGTTTATCTAGTAATGAGACATACTCCCAATTTTTTTCATAGAAACCAAACTCTCCTTGAGATCCGACATAAAGTCTATTAGTAACCTCATCAAAGGCAAGCGATCTTTTTTTCTTACCTGTATTTACATCATGTTGATTCCAACTAGATCCATTAAATGACAATACCCCCAAATTATTGGCAACATAGATTGTCATGTCTCTATTCTGAGCAAAATCTATATTTTGAATCCCGGCTTTATATTCTTGCGGAGTAAAATTTTTTATGACATATTTCTCAGATCTCCCGCTAATAACACATAAATGAAGAATCACAATTACAAGAATTGTTTTATCAAAAGTGAGGTGCTTTTTCATATTGTGCAAGTATAATAAAATCAAATGTATTTCATTATCAATTAATTACATGAATTAGTTTTGCCAGATGATGTAATAACAAAATAATAAGATGAAATAAATGAAGTGGTAAATAATTTATTTTTTAAACTCATTACATATAGATTTGAAAAAATTCTCTATTTATGCAGCGCTGCACTTCATGATAGAGATCCATTAAAGCCAAAACAATATCTATTATGAAAAATTTAATCCTCTTATTTGGTTTCATTTTTCTCACATCTTCTGCTT
>JABDLO010000217.1 GCA_013002995.1 Saprospiraceae bacterium
GTAATATGGATTAAATCGTCAGTGCAGGACATCATCGATAGAGTAGGAAAAGACACAGATCGTCCATTGCTTAATATGGATGAAAAAGAATTGATCTCTTTCATTAAAAAGCACTTAAAATCCAGGAAGAAATATTACAATAAAAGCCAGGTTAAAGTCTGGAACAGAGGTCCTGCAATCGGAACTATCAACAGAATGATTACTTATCTGCGATACCTTGACTCAACAAGGAGTTAACGGCATCATTGGGTTGAATAAATTTCCCGGTAGCCTTCGTGTCGCCCGTTTTGATGCCAGTATCATTTAGTATATCATATGCTTCATCCATATTAAGAGATGGTTTTAGTGATCTCATTACGGCAATTAATCCGGCGACGTGAGGGGATGCCATTGATGTGCCACTCTTAGGTTCGTATTTTCCTTCAGTAAATGTGGATAAGATATCAGTGCCGGGGGCAGAAATACCATATGATATTTCATTTACGTAATTAGAGAAGAATGCCCTTTTGAGCTGATTGTCGACAGCTGAAACTGTAATTACACCATCTAATTTAGCAGGGAGAAAGTTTTTTGCAGATTCATTGCTGTTTCCGGCTGCAACCACGATGATTGTGTTGTGATCGTTGGCATATTTTACAGCCTCTTCATAAGCTGTTTCTTTCTTTTGGAATGCTTTACCACCTAGAGACATATTAATTACATCAGCACCATTGTCGACTGCCTCAATAATGCCATCAATGATTGATTTCTGAGTTCCGAATCCAAGGTCATTGATCACCTTGATGCTGTATAATGATACCCAATCTACTCCAGGAGACATAGATGCTATACCTATTCCATTATCAGAAGCTGCTGCTGCAATCCCGGCACAATGAGTACCATGCCCTCTGCTGTCTCTGTTGTTTTTAGCTTTACCTTTGACGTATACTTCTTTAATGTCCTCATGTTCAGCATCGATACCGGAGTCAAGGATGAATAACCTAGACCTGGTTGCAGGTGATAAAGATTGATTCTTAAATGTAAAATAGTAATCATCCATATTCAGTGCCTGGAGACTCCATTGCTGAGCAGTGCGTGGATCATTGATATTGACCAGTGCTTTGCCTGAAATGGTGTTGCCAGGATTCAATGGAAGCCTGTACAATTTTTCATTGTATTCTACCCATTCAACTTCACTCAATTGATTCAGCTCTCGGATAATTTTTTCTATGTAATCCTGACTTTCATCTGGGATATCCAGTGTGAAATAGTCATCCAGTTCTGTTGCATCTGCATCAGTTGGAGTGAATGATCGCTCCAGTCCGATAGAGTAGTGTTGCATCAGGTCTTCAAGAGAAGAGGTGACCGCACCATTGTCTGTTTTTATCAACAATTCAG
The DNA here is from genome assembly GCA_013002995.1 of Saprospiraceae bacterium. Taxonomy (GTDB): domain Bacteria; phylum Bacteroidota; class Bacteroidia; order Chitinophagales; family Saprospiraceae; genus JABDLO01. The sequence continues at coordinate 1,378 of JABDLO010000217.1, forward strand.
CCTGTGGATCAATTTCTTGAGATGGTAATGGATGCGTTTCATTTTGTACCTGGGAGTAAAGGAAATACACACTTGCGAAGAGAATCCCAAGCTGAGCAAATATATTTTTCTTGGTAATGATCAACAATGCAGATATCATACTGAGTATGAAAGCATCTTTAGCTAAAGCAAATAATGCCATTTCAGTACTAAAAGAAGTTGTATAACGATATACAACCTGGAATAATAAGGCTAAAATCGCCAATTTATTCAGTGATGGACCTATGGATTTATTGTCATGAAATATAACCCATGTTCCGAGAAGTGCTGTTACTATGACCAGTGATAACGTCATCCAGAAGATATATTAGTGAATTACTTCTTTTAACTTATAAACTAAAATACAGACTAAATGATTCTAACATAGAAATCTTTCGATAAATGTAATAGAATACCGTACTAAAGTGATACAGTTCACTTTTTTTTTCTTAGTGAAGTGATTTAAAAGCATATTGTTAATTCCTTTACAACCCACCTGCCTGCCGGCAAAGGCAGGTTGAAACACATATCATCAGCTTTTTCTCAACCCATAGCTACTGCTATGAATTTCGAAAAGAGCTTCGATCTGTATTCCAAGCGATTATAAATCATTTTAACATAGGTTATTAAATCACTTCATTTACATATTACCGATAATTGATATTTATTAGATTTGCACCACTAAATAGAAGAAATGGATAATAAAATAGAAAAAACAGTAATTGTAGGATCAGGACCTGCAGGATATACAGCAGCGATTTACGCAGCCAGAGCTGGAATTAAGCCACTTTTGTACACTGGAAAAGAACCTGGTGGCCAATTAATGATCACAACTGATGTTGAAAACTATCCTGGATATGCTGAGGGTGTTATGGGACCTCAGATGATGGAAGATTTCAGAAAACAGGCAGAACGATTTGACACCAGGGTTGTCTATGAATTGATTGATAAAGTGGATTTTACCGGACCTATTCATAAATTATGGACAGAAACAGGTGAAGAAATCCAGGCGCACACGGTAATCATTTCAACTGGTGCCAGTGCCAAATGGCTCGGAATAGAATCGGAAAAGAAATTTATGAATAATGGAGTTTCAGCCTGTGCTGTTTGTGACGGATTCTTTTTTAGAGGAACAGATGTTGCGGTTGTAGGAGGAGGAGATACAGCTGCCGAAGAAGCTACTTATCTTTCTAAATTATGTACCAAGGTGCATATGTTTGTTAGAAGGGATGAAATGAGGGCTTCTAATATCATGCAGAAGCGAGTAATGAATACTCCTAATATTAAAGTCCATTGGAATACAGAAACAGTTGAAATTCTGGGAGATGAAACCGTGACCGGTGTAAAAGTGATCAATAATAAAACCCAGGAGACTAAAGAGATTCCTGTATCAGGATTCTTCGTTGCTATAGGTCATAAGCCGAATACATGGATTTTTAAAGATTGGCTGGACATGGATGAAGCGGGATATATTAAAACCATTCCCGGAACAGCTAAGACCAAAGTACCCGGAGTATTTGCATCAGGAGATGCCCAGGACAACGTATATCGACAAGCGGTTACGGCTGCCGGAACAGGATGTATGGCTGCTCTGGATGCAGAAAGATATCTTGCTGCCCAAGAGATAATTTAATTACTTTTGTAGCCCCTGGCCACCCACAATATTATTCAGAAAATCAAATTATAAGAAAATGACCAGATTTAGAAAAGGTGTTTTACAAGGTGATGAAGTCACTGAATTATTAAATTATGCCAACGAGAATGACTTTGCCTTACCGGCAGTAAATGTTATTGGAACGAGCTCCATCAATGCTGCACTTGAAGCGGCAAGAGAAGTAAATTCTCCCATTATCATCCAACTCTCCAATGGAGGATGTGGATTTAATGCAGGAAAAGGAATTAAAACTGATCAGAGAGCTGATGTTCTAGGTGGAATTGCTGGTGCTATGCACGTTCACCAGATGGCAGAAGCCTATGGTGTTACAGTTATCATGCATACAGATCATTGTGCTAAGAAGTTGTTGCCATGGATCGATGGATTAATGGACGCCAATGAAAAGTTCTTCGAGAAAGAAGGGAAGACCCTTTACTCCAGCCACATGTTGGATTTAAGTGAAGAGTCAATCGAAGAAAATATAGAAATCTCTGCCAGATACCTGGAACGGATGGCAAAAGTGGGCATTACGCTTGAGATCGAACTTGGTATTACAGGAGGAGAAGAGGATGGTGTGGATAACACAGATGTTGATAATTCAAAGTTATATACTCAACCGGAAGAAGTTGCTTATGCTTATGAAAACCTATTAAAGATCAGTGATAAATTTACAGTTGCTGCAGCATTTGGGAATGTACATGGTGTTTACAAGCCAGGAAATGTTGAATTGACACCTGTTATTCTAAAAAATAGCCAGGATTACATCCAGAAAAAATACAATACAGGCCACAATCCTGTAAACTTTGTGTTTCATGGTGGTTCTGGATCATCAAGAGAAGAGATAAGAGAAGCAATTTCATATGGAGCGGTTAAGATGAATATCGATACCGACACCCAATGGGCTTTCTGGGATGGTGTGAGAGCATATTACCAGGGAAATGAAGGATTCTTACAAGGTCAGATTGGAAATCCAAATGATCCTGATGGTCCAAATAAGAAGTTCTATGATCCAAGGAAGTGGTTAAGAGCAGCAGAAGTATCATTCGTTAAAAGAATGATACAGGCTTTTGAGGATCTAAACTGTATGAACAGAAATGCTTAATTAGCTTATTATAAAATATAATATTCGGGGCCGGCTTCTTTTAGGAGCCGGCTTTTTTTATGTCTAACCCCTTGTATTCCTAATAATTGCAATGTGAATTTATTGTTAAGCCAATGTGTAACGACTGTAAACATTTACAAAAAACCTTAATACATCCATAAAACCTAAAAGTTTCTCCATCAATACTGCAAGTCTACATTTGTGGCATATTGAACAACTAAATTATTAAAGAAAAACAATGGAGAAATTTAAAAACTTACTTGGCTTATTGATGGTGGTCTCAGCCATCACTTTTGTAAGCTGTGGTGACGATGAGGCTTGTGATGGAAAAACATGCCCTTCAGGTCAAATCTTAGATGCAAATACCTGTGATTGTGTAATCGTAAATCCGGAACCTTGTGATGGAAAGACTTGTCCAGCAGGGCAAATCCTGGATGCATCTACATGCAACTGTGTTGATCAAAGTGTATGTGGCGGCAAAACTTGTCCGGATGGCCAGGCGCTTGATGTTTCGACTTGTGAATGCGTCAATACAACTGCAGAGGTAATCATTGATAGAAATATTATTGAAAATGAAACATGGACTCCAGAGAATATATACATACTCGCTACAAGAGTAACGGTTGAAGCCGGTGCCACTTTAACCATTGAGCCAGGAACAATAATAAAAGGCGAGGCTGGTTCAGAAGCCAATGCCACTGCCTTATTGATTGCAAGAGGTGGAAAGATCAATGCTGATGGAACTGCTGAAGCACCCATCATTTTTACTTCAGTTGCTGATGAAATTGTTTCCGGTCAAATAGAAAGCCCAAACCTTCCTGTAGATATTTCAGGACTATGGGGAGGAGTCATCATACTGGGAAATGCACCGATTTCTGCAGATGCAGATGCAGTACAGATTGAAGGTATTCCACCTTCAGACCAGAATGGTCTATATGGAGGAACTGATGCTGCCGATAATTCAGGCGTATTGCGATATGTATCTATCAGACATGGAGGTACAGATATCGGAGAAGGAAATGAAATTAATGGATTGACACTAGGAGGTGTGGGGACAGGTACTGTAATCGATCATGTTGAGGTAGTTTCAAATGTTGATGACGGTATTGAATTTTTCGGCGGATCGGTAGATGCTACCAATCTGCTTGTATGGGGACAAGGAGATGATGCATATGATTGTGACCAGGCCTATACCGGTACTGTTGATAATTTCATCTACATCGCAGGTTCAGAATCAGATCATGGTTTAGAGCTTGATGGTCCTGAAGGATCAGCTACAGGATCGTTTACCTTAAAAAATGGATCACTCAAAGGTCTTAAAGGAGAGTATACTGACTTGAGATCTAAGGTAGAATGTAACCTTGAGAATTTGTATTACTTCAGTTTCTCTTCAGATTCAGATTTTGAGTTTGATAATAACGGAGTATCTCAAAACTATCTTGATGGAAAGATCAATCTGACAAATCTTGAATTCAATACAAGTCACCTGACAGAAGGAAACTTAACAATTGATGATATCATCCTGGAAAAAACCGGTGATGAGGAAATGAAACTAGGAATCTTTGGTACAAGACCATTGGATGCTAGTATTCAAGTTGTCACTATGCCTACTGTAGGTGCAGATAAGAGTGAGTTTAGCGGATGGAGTCTTGCTGACGTTAAAGGCGAGCTTGCCGATTTCAACTAAAAATATTTTCAATGTAGATCATTCCCTTAATGAAGGGGTGATCTACACTTTTTAAAACCATAACTAATTAATATTTATAATGAAAACTTCAATTTACTTCCCGGTAATGCTGTTTTTCTTTTTAATTGTAACAGGAATAACAGCCCAAACAGGTACTATTAGAGGTACCATTTTTGACGACAGTACAGGAGAGGCCATTCTCTTCGGTAATGTCCAGGTAGTAGGGACATCAGTCGCTACCACCTCAGATCTTGACGGTGCCTATTCACTTGAATTAGAGCCAGGCACTTATTCGCTTTTATATACTTATATCGGATTTAGTGATCTTACCATAAATGAGGTTGTCATCAATGAGGGTGAGGTTACCAATCTGGATGTAAGGATTAAAGTAACTTCCGAGTTAATTGACGAGGTTGTAATCAGTGCGGTCCAAGCCAGGAATACTGAAGCAGCACTAGCGACAATTAAAAAAAGATCCACTAATGTAATGGATGGAATTTCCGCAGCTAGCTTTAAGCGAATCGGTGATTCAGATGCTGCTGCAGCTGTGAAAAGAGTAACAGGTGTATCTATTGAAGGTGGAAAGTATGTATATGTCCGGGGGCTCGGAGATAGGTATACTAAATCCATCCTGAATGGTGTGGATATACCAGGACTGGACCCTGACAGGAATACGCTCCAGATGGATATCTTTCCTACCAATGTGATAGACAACATCCTGGTCGTAAAAACATTTACAGCGGATCTTCCTGCTGACTTTACAGGAGGTGTAGTCAATATTAACACTAAAGATTTTCCTGAGGAGCGAAGTTCTTCTGTATCCCTGGGAATTGGGTTTAACCCAAGCATGCATTTTAATAATCAATACGTCACATACGAAGGTTCTTCGACTGACTTTTTGGGATTTGATGATGGCCTGAGAGATATTCCAACGAACAAAAGTGTGAATATTCCAACAAGAGTTGATGTAATATCAGATAGAGACAGAGCTTATGAATACAATAATATCCTTACAAGTTTTGATCCTACATTGGCTGGCTTCAGAACCTCCTCTTTTATGGATTTCAGCTTAGGATATTCTCTAGGGAATCAAATAAACAAAGACAAGTATACACTAGGATACAACCTTGCTTTAACTTATAAAAATTCAACTGACTTTTATGAAGATGCAATAAATGCAAGATTTGGTAGGGACAACTCCTCTAATGTATTTGACTTAGAAAGGCGTGAATATCAAATCGGTGATTACGGAAGCAATAATGTATTGCTTGGAGGACTCGCCGGCCTTTCACTTAAAACGAAGAAGTCAAAGTATACCTTAAATTTATTGAGACTTCAGAATGGTCAAAAAACCGCCGGTATATTTAAATTTATTGGAGAAGATCAGGGTTCAAATTTTGATGCTGACCAGCACAACCTTGAATACAGCCAGCGTGAAATAACCAATGTCTTGCTTAATGGTAAACACACACTAGGCGAAGGTGATTGGAAAGTAGAATGGAAATTGTCACCGACATTTTCGTCAATTACTGATCCGGATATAAGATTCACCAGGATAAGAACAGATAACAACGAACTCTCCATAGGAACAGAATCAGGGATACCACAAAGAATTTGGAGATACCTTGAAGAGG
>JABDLO010000231.1 GCA_013002995.1 Saprospiraceae bacterium
GCAATCTTTTTATTGGCCCAAAGGTTATATCTTGCGTAATCTTTGATGATTTTTATATTCATTAAACGGCTTCATTATTATTAAAACATGATAGTAAATTGTAAAGGTAGGATTTTGGATCTTAGCTCACCTCAAATTATGGGGATTCTTAATGTAACTCCTGATTCGTTTTATGATGGCGGAAAGTATAAAGATCTTTCAGCTGCCATTGATCAGGTAGGAATGATGATAGAAGAAGGTGCAGCTATTATCGATGTAGGAGGGATGTCATCCAGGCCGGGAGCTGATATCATATCAGAAAAGGAAGAACTATCAAGAGTGATCCCTGTCATTTTTGAGATCGCGAGGCAATACCCGGATTCAATTATTTCAGTGGATACTTTAAGATCAAAAGTCGCAGATCGTGCTATTAATGCTGGAGCAAGTATGGTTAATGATATTTCCGGTGGCATTCACGACCCTGAAATGATTGATGTCGTGTCTGAACATCGAGCGCCATATATAATTATGCATATGAAGGGTAACCCTAAGACCATGCAACAAGAACCTGATTACGGCGATGTTACTCTCGAAGTATTAAGCTTTTTTGCCGAAAGGGTAAGATTGATGAGGTCCCAGGGTATTAACGACGTTATAATAGATCCGGGCTTCGGATTTGGGAAAACAATAGAACATAATTATAAGCTGTTAGAGCAACTTTCTGTATTTAGAATACTGGATGCACCATTATTATGTGGAGTGTCCAGAAAATCTATGATATATAAGCTTCTTAACATCCCTCCGGGAGACGCCCTTAATGGAACAACTGCAGCACACATGATTGCTTTAATGGGGGGTGCTAATCTTTTAAGAGTACATGATGTGAAGGAGGCAGCCCAGACAATTCGAATATTCATGCAAGTCGGTCGAAAATCAGTAACAGATTAAATTTAAGTTAAATACATTTGTAGTTGCAAGTTAAGGTGTAATGAGGATGTTCACAAAGTAGGATATACATACGGATGACAGAAAGTCAGAAAGATAAGGTTACAATGCGTAAAAGCAAATGGCGATCATTGCTGAGAGCTGTAATCATCATCCTATTGATACCCATCTTTCTTTCCTTTATAATCCAGATACCATTCGTTCAGAAATTTACAGTCAATCTGCTCACCAACCAGCTTGAGAAAAAAATTGATAAGGATATTGATGTTAAAAGGGTATATCTCAATCCTTTCAAAGGTCTTGAGCTCGAGTCTTCCAGGATAAGTAGTATCGAAAATGGAGATACATTGCTCTCTGTGAAGAAGATGTATATCTCTCTGACTAAGAATTTATTCAGCTTATTTAATAATGAACTGGCACTTAATGAAATAGAAATAGAAGGAGTTTACTTCGATATTGTCAAAGAAAAAGGACAGACAAAGAATTCATTCAATATCATTCTTGAGAAATTATCAAATCCCGATAGAGAAAAGAAAAAGGATGGCGAACCACTCAAATTGGGAGTAGAAAGAATCATACTCAATGATGTAGGGTATACTATAATTGACAAAAATTCAGAATCCACTTCCAGGTACTTTTTGAAGGAAGGGGTAGTTGAGTTTAATGAAATGGACCTGGCCAGAGGAGTACTTGACATTGAAAACTTTGTAACAAATGAACCATTTGTAGAAATCATCAAGCGAGGAGAGGGATTAAAAGATATCAGCAATGTAGAAGTAATTGTTGAAGGCGATGATATTGAAATTGTTCAGGATTCCATTGAAAGTGAAACGAGATTGGTCATTCAGCACTTTGATGTTGTGGGAGGTACCTTTATTTATCGGGATTTGACTCAAACTGAGAGAAATCAGTACCCGGGTTCATTAGACTTTAAGAACTTTGAACTCACTGATATTGGAATATCTGCGGATTCATTTCATTATGACCCGTCCTGGGAAATAAAGGCTGACCTTAAGACGGTTTCTTTTAAGGATGATAAAGGATTTCATTTAAAGAATATCAGTTCTGAGAATGTAGTTTTGTCAGACTATGAGATCAATCTACCGTCCTTGCAATTAACTACGGATCAATCAGACCTTAAATGTGATTTTGCTTTCTTAATGGATGGCCTCGATGACTTCAGTGACTTTGCCAATCAAGTCTATATCAGGTCAGACGTGAGCAGTGGCAAGATTGCAATATCAGACCTGATACATTTTGTTGGTAGTCTTAATGACAGTGACTTTTTTGCATACAATAGAGAAAAGTCTATTTCAATTTCAGGCAGGTACAGAGGGGTTGTTGATAATTTAGGAGGTCGTAACGTAGATATCAAATTTGGCAATGACCTTGTCTTTAATGGGAATTTTGGAACCATTAATTTAACAGATACAGATAATGCCCTTGTCAATCTAAAGTTAAATTATCTGAATACAAGTATTTCTGATCTAAGGGAAATAATACCTGGATTCAATCCACCTACTAACTTTTCGAAACTGGGCAATATCCGATTTACTGGAAGATATGATGGTTACTTTAAGGATTTTGTTGCTGCAGGATTGCTATCAACTGATCTAGGGGATGTAAGTATGGATATGAACCTGGATGTAAAGGAGGGCAATGAAGAGGCCAAGTATTCAGGTGAAATCAGATTACAAAATTTTGATCTGGGCACGTGGAGTGAAAATGACAAGGTTGGGATGGTTTCTTTCTATTCCAAGGTCAATCAAGGACAAGGGCTTTCATTGAATACTGTGTACGCTGACCTTGAAGCCAATGTTGAATCACTTCTCTTCAATGGATATACTTATGAGAATTTTTCCATGGACGGTGAAGTCAAAGAGAATGAATTTAAAGGATTATTCAATATTGAAGACGAGAATATAAACTTAACCTTTGATGGAGATATCAGCTATAAGGATAGCTTACTCCAACTCAATCTTGCAGCTGATGTTAAGCAATTAAATCTTCAAGAATTAAATTTCACCGATAACAGTCGCAAAATTGCCGGAACTTTTAAAGCCAATATGAAAGGTACTGGAATCGAAGACCTGGTGGGACAGATCAATTCGAGAAATCTGGTTATACAGACTGACAGCATCATTCATCGCATAGACACCTTTTCCG
>JABDLO010000235.1 GCA_013002995.1 Saprospiraceae bacterium
TCAATCTTGGAAAGATCTTTCATAATTATATGCCGGACTCCATCTCCTGGGATGAACCGGATTTGCGGCCGGAGCGGTACAAGCATCCCGAATGGTTGGGAAGGGATGGGGAAACATTTTACATCAATGAAGAAGTACATAAATCTCAAGTCATAAAGAGAGATTCATTATTAAAATTACGTCCAGTGAGATATGCTGATGGCTGGAACACAGGTCCTGCATGGGAGGCTGCTGATGTTCATGATTCAATGTACTATGACGGGGCACAGAACGAATTGACTAAAAAGACACTTACGCGACTGGCCAAGATGAATCAGCCAATCTATATGGGGCTTGGTTATTTCCGGCCACATCTGCCATTTACTGCACCGAAAAAATACTGGGATTTATATGATCCGGAGGAAATCCCGATTGCTTTCAATCCTCTCGTTCCTGAAAATGCTCCCGGTCATACCATGAATTCCATGTATGAATTGAGGCACTACGATGGGTTTAATCACATAGGCCATCCTCAGTCTTCATTCAGAATGACCGAAGACACCTCCCGCATTTTAAAACATGGTTATTATGCAAGTGTCAGTTATGTTGATGCCCTGTTGGGTGACCTGTTTGATCACATGAAAACACTCGGGATTTATAATAATACCATTGTCATCGTATGGGGAGACCATGGTTGGAAATTAGGGGAACACAATAGTTGGGGTAAGATGACCAATTACAATATAGATCTCAAAGTCCCTATGATCATTCGATATCCAAACCAGGAAAATCCTGGTGCACAGACATTCGAAATCACAGAATTGGTAGACATGTTTCCATCAATTTGTGAGCTGGCAGGTATTGAAACCCCTGATTATATGCAGGGCAATAGTTTTGTTCCTTTAATTAAGGATCCTCAACGCTCATGGAAAAAGGCTGCATTCAGTCAGTTTCATCGGAGACCACAACATTCAGCTGATGGAAAACGATACATGGGTTATTCCATCAATACCAAGGAGTACCATTACATAGAATGGTACAGATGGGATCCTGAGTCTGGAACCAGGGGAGAATTGACAGACACTGAATTGTATGACCGCGAAAATGACCCTGGTGAAACAGAAAATATTGCTGCAGAATCAGAACATTTAAAGACCGTTGAAGCCTTATCAAAGCAGCTTGATGAAGGATGGGAAAATGCAGTTCCGGAAGCCCATGAAATGTAGTCTTGATTCTTGTATCAGGAATACTTCGCAGAGCAATAGCTTAGAAGCTCAAAAAAAACCTTACTTTTAAAAGCTGGATGATGACAAGTATTATCGCTTGCTCATTGATGACACAAATCATAAGTATTCATCCGGCAGAATTTTATTCTTACTTATCACCAATAAAATCTTCTGAAAGAAAGGAGTTTACTGACCAACTTTTACTCCTCCTGCCAGAACATTTTACAAAATAGAAAACCAATGTCAACGACAAATATCCGACTGGAAGTGATGCAATTATTAGAGAAGAAGGTTGATGACTTCATTGATAAATACCTTATTCCGGTTGAGAAAATCTGGCAGCCATCTGATTTTCTACCTGATAGCCAGGAAGACGACTTTTATGACCAGGTCGAAAGGGTAAGGGGAGAGGCCAAGGAATTGGGTTATGACTTTTGGGTCACCTTAGTAGGAGATACTGTAACCGAAGAAGCCCTCCCAACCTATGAATCATGGTTGATTACGATGGAAGGGGTCGAAAATGATTTAGAAAATGGGTGGAGTAAATGGATCAGGCATTGGACCGGAGAAGAAAACAGGCATGGAGATGTACTCAATAAATACTTGTATCTCTCAGGCAGGGTCAATATGAGAGAAGTTGAAGTAACTACTCATTATCTGCTGAATGATGGGTTTGACCCCGGGACTGGGAGAGATCCCTATAAGAATTTTGTCTACACGGCATTCCAGGAATTGGCTACCAATATCTCACACAAGAGGGTAGGACAACTGGCAGCCCAGAAAGGAAGTCCGACATTGGCCAAAATGTGTAGGATCATCGCCGGAGATGAAATGAGGCACCACCTGGCTTACAAAGAATTTGTCAAGATGATCTATGAAGTAGACCCTTCAGAGATGATGCTGGCATTTGAATACATGATGAGGAATAAAATTGTGATGCCGGCTCAATTGATAAGGGAGTCAGGAGATCATGTAAGAGATACCTATGTAGACTTTTCCAATGCTGCACAAAGGATCGGTGTTTATACCAGTAATGACTATGTCGATATCTTAAGAAGGCTGATCAAGTATTGGGAAATAGAAACAATGACTTCATTGAATGATAAAGCCGAACGAGCCAGGGATTACTTGTGTAAATTACCACACCGATTGGAAAGGATTTCAGAAAGGATCAAAATCGATCCGGAGGTTTCTTTCTTTAAATGGGTTACCCCAAATGGGATGATGGCGTAACATTGATTCTATTCAAATGCTTGTTTAGGATTTACCAGACCATATGTTAATACTTAGAAATAAGACTGGACTTCAATATTAAAAGATTGAGGTATCCTCTTCCAAATGATAACTCGCTGTAGTGCAGCTAATATTTACCAATACATAGTATGAAACCATTTATCAAGGCCATTTTCTTTTTAATAGTCCTGACATTTCTAGACTTCGGTTTGAGAAAAGGATTATTTGCTTTTGCTATTCCTATCCCGTTGCCTCAGAATTTCATGATGTTTTTCATGTATACACTCTTTACAGTGTGTGGTTGGTTCGTAACAAAATGGTTTTGTAAATTGGATAAAATAAGTCTTAATGATTTAGGCATATCATTCAATAGAAAGAATCGAACCGACTTCTACTATGGATTTCTCATTGGATTTGTGTTATGGGCTATTGTTTCTATCATACAGGCAATGGCTGCTGGTTTCTCATGGGAGTTTAGGCC
>JABDLO010000241.1 GCA_013002995.1 Saprospiraceae bacterium
AGATGGAGGATACCAGGTTTTATACTCTAAGCAGGCGATAGCAGAAGGAGGACTTTTTGGCTTAGGGCCGGGAAATAGTATTCAAAGAAACTTCCTTCCTTATGCGTATGCTGATTTTATCTATGCCATCATATGTGAGGAGTATGGATTGATCGGAGGCATCTGCTTGCTCGGTTTATACCTGTGGTTATTATTCAGGTGTGTCACGATTGTAACACAATGTCCCAAGGCATTCGGAGCTATTCTGGCCATGGGGTTGTGTCTAAATATAGTCATTCAGGCTTTTGCAAATATTGCGGTTTCAGTTCATTTATTACCTGCAACAGGATTGACCCTTCCACTTGTAAGTATGGGAGGTACTTCAATCATATTTACCTGTATATCACTTGGAATCATTCTTAGTGTAAGTAGATATGTGGATGAGGCCAAGGTACAGAAGCTTGAGTTAAACGAAATGGAAGAGATCAATGCGAGTGATCATTAGCGGAGGAGGAAGCGGGGGACACGTTTTTCCCGCCATAGCAATTGCTAATGCAATTAAAGAAATAAAACCTGAGGCAGAAATTCTTTTTGTAGGAGCCAAGGGAAAAATTGAAATGGAAAAAGTCCCGAAAGCGGGATATCCGATCAAGGGCCTCTGGATAAGTGGTATAGATCGGAAGTTGACAGCTAGGAATATGGTATTTCCATTTAAGCTTTTGAACAGTTTGTGGAGATCAGCAGGGATCATCCGCTCTTTTAAGCCGGATGTCGCAGTAGGTGTAGGTGGATTTGCAAGTGGACCATTATTATATATGGCAACCATGAAAGGGATTCCATCACTCATCCAGGAGCAGAATTCATATCCGGGTATTACCAATAAGTTATTGGCTGGAAGGGTGAATAAGATATGTGTGGCATATGATGGGATGCAGCGATTTTTTCCTGCTGATAAGATTGAATGGTTGGGTAATCCGGTCCGTAGAGAAATCTATGATAACGACCGGACTAGAAACCAGGTACTTCTCAACATGGGATTGGATCCGGAAGCGAAGACAGTCTTAACATTTGGCGGAAGCCTTGGTGCGAGAACCATCAATAATGCCATGGCTCATCATGCTCAGGTAATGATGGATCGTAGGGATATCAACTGGATTTGGCAGGTGGGTAAGTTATACTATGAAGAGTTTAGTAAACTGCCGATTGCACAAGCGGATAATGTGAGACTGATGGCATTTATCGATGATATGCCTGGAGTTTATGAGGCAGCCGATCTGGTAGTATGTAGGGCAGGAGCTCTCACAATTTCTGAGCTTGAAATGGTAGGAAAGCCAGCGATATTGATTCCTTCACCCAATGTGGCTGAAGATCACCAGACCAAGAATGCTATGGCTCTGGTAGAAAAAGAAGCAGCAGTCATCATCAGTGATAGTGAAGCTCAGGAGTTGATTATGGATGAATTGCTAGCACTTCTTGATGATGATCAAAGGAGAAATAGACTCAGCAATGAAATCAAAAAGCTGGGAAAAGATAATGCGGCCATAAAGATAGCCGAGAGAATAATTGAAATCAGTAAAAAATAAATACGTGGATCTCAGATCATACATGCATATCTATTTTATAGGAATAGGAGGCATCGGCATGAGTGCCATAGCCAGATACCTGAATAACATCGGGAAGTCTATCACAGGTTATGACAAGACATCCACTCAGCTTACCAAAAAGTTGGAAAGTGAAGGCATTGACATACACTATATAGACGATCCTCAGCTCATTCCTGAAGAAGTTGAATTGGTCATTTATACACCGGCAATTCCGGATGATCATCAAGAGCTTCAGTTCTTGAGACAGAAGGGACTTCCTGTTATTAAACGGGCAGAGGCACTCGGAATGATCAGTAGAGAAAGCAAGGCTATAGCTGTAGCAGGTACACATGGAAAGACGTCGACCTGCTCGTTGATTACTCAATTATTGAAATTCGGAGCATGTGATTTTTCTGCCTTTGTTGGAGGAATCATTCTGGATGATGATAGTAATTATATATCACGAGGTAATGAATGGGTAGTTCTGGAAGCTGATGAATACGATAGGTCTTTCTTACATCTTAATCCTGAGATAGCAATTTTGCTTTCAATGGATCCAGATCATCTGGATATTTATGTTGATCACGAAACAATGAAAGAGGGATTCTGGCAATTCATCATGAATATTAATCCAGGAGGACAGTTCTTTTATGCCCATCGATTGGAAGCATTTTTTCCAGAAGGGTGGAAAGAAAAACTGTCCATGAGAGGTATCAGTCATGCATCATTTGGGATTGATGAAGGAAATATCCAGGCACAAAATGTAATTGCTCTGGATGGAAATTTCATAATCGATTACCATGGGAAGGAAAAGATCTTGAAGCAGCTTAAACTTCCGATGCCAGGATACCATAATGTTGAGAATGCGATAGCTGCAATTTCTGCATCATTGGAACTTGGGGTTGAAGAGATCCAGATCATTGAGGCTATGAACGCGTTCGGAGGAGTTCAGAGAAGGTTTGAGAAGCTTTATGATGACGGAGATCGGATCTATGTTGACGATTATGCCCATCATCCTACAGAATTGTCTGCAGCGATTGCGGCAGCAAGGAAGTTATACCCCGGAAAAAAGTTAACCGGCGTATTTCAGCCTCATTTATTCTCAAGGACGAAAGACTTTGCTGAAGGTTTTGGTAAAGCTTTGGACTTATTGGATGAATGCATCTTAATGGATATATATCCAGCCAGAGAATTGCCGATTCAAGGGGTCACGAGTCAGATGATTATAGAATTTATGAAAAGTGATTGTGTGATGGATGTAAGAGATGAAGATGTAATGGATCGATTAAAAGAAAGAGATATAGAGGTATTGATGACACTAGGAGCCGGTGACATTGACCTATTAAGAAATAAAATAAGGGATTGGCTTGAGAGAACAAGGAAAGAAATATGAGTAGAAACAGGAGACATAGTATGGATGGTTACAAGAAAATGGTGGGATGGATAATCTCTCTCATACTACTTGCAGTCCTGACATTTCTTTCAGTGCAGAGAAAAGCCAATAGTCCTGTTGAAAAATTGGTCATAGAGATCAATGAAGCAGAAGGCCAGAAAAGTCTGGTTACTAAATCTTTTATTTCAAAACGGATCAATACGTACCTGGGGTATGATGTCAATATGGCCAATATTAATGACATCAGTCTTATGGAACTTGAAGAAATCATTCTTGCTGATGAAAGAATAAAAAGTGCTGAATTGTATATCGATGCAGAGAATAGGTTGAATGTGAAGATTAAGGAAAAGAAGGTAGTGGTAAGGGTGAAAAATACTGAAACAACCTATTATCTGGATGAAAATGGTGACAAA
>JABDLO010000259.1 GCA_013002995.1 Saprospiraceae bacterium
ATATCCCAATATGAATGGGCAACTGGTATTCAAAAATGCAGTTGTAAAATTTCCAGAAGTCATCAAAGAAGCCTTGGATGCAACTGGAATCCAAGCATCAGAAATAGATATGTTCATCCCTCATCAAGCTAATCTGAGAATTTCAAAGTTTGTCCAGAAACGCCTGGGATTATCTGATGATCAGGTATATAATAACATTCAAAAATATGGTAATACAACTGCTGCTTCAATACCAATTGCACTATGTGAAGCCTGGGAAGCAGGAAAAGTAAAGGAAGGTGATGTTGTCTGCCTTGCTGCTTTTGGAAGTGGTTTCACCTGGGCCAGCGCACTTCTTAAATGGTGATTGGCCTAAATCGCATTTATATCATTGAATTTTAATAAGATCTTAGTAATATTAATTAAATATAAAAGGAGCCTACCTAATAGTCACATTATCAATTATTTATATACGAAATAATTATTGTTTGAGAGTTTTGTTAAAACAATTATTATAATTTTTGACTTTTTAGATGTGTACGATTTTCTATCTTGCACCGTTTTTTAAAAATATCAAACAAGAAAATCATGAGCAGAAGTTGGTCCCATCCATATCAACCTGATGCCAAATATCAAAAACGTGTTGCTTACTTCTCTATGGAGTTTGGCATCGATCAGGCATTAAAAATCTATTCCGGGGGACTGGGATACCTGGCTGGTTCTCATATGAGAGCTGCATATCAATTAAAACAAAATATGATAGGCATAGGCATGCTTTGGAAGTATGGCTATTATGATCAGGAAAGAGACGATGACAACAAAATGGTTGCCAGGTTTAATAAAAAGAGGTATTCTTATCTGGAAGATACTGGAATAAAATTTGAAGTCACCATCCATAACCACCCTGTATGGGTGAAAGCATGGTATCTCGCTCCTGAGACCTTTGGAACAGTACCTATGTACTTTTTATCAACTGATATCGATGACAACGATTACCTTGCACGAAGCATCATGAATAAGCTATACCATCCCAATGATGCCACCAGGGTTGCCCAAAGCATTGTACTGGGAGTAGGAGGTGCTAAATTATGTGAAGAACTGGGAGGTGTGGACATCCATCATTTAAATGAAGCACATTCCTTACCTGCAGCGTTTTACTTATTGAAAAAGTACAATGATGTAGATACAGTTAAGGAAAAACTGGTATTTACTACCCACACTCCGGTGAAGGCTGGAAATGCTGTAAGAAGCATTCACTTATTAGATGAAATGACATTTTTTGCTGGGGTAAGCCTTGATAGAGTGAGAGAGGTTACTAAGATGTATGGAGATGACTTTGAGTATACCCCATCGGCTCTGAGAATGGCAAAGATATCCAATGGTGTTTCGCAATTACATGGCCTTGTAGCTAATAAAATGTGGGAACATTACGATGAGACCAGTGATATTATAGCAATCACCAATTCACAAGATGAAATGTATTGGAAAGATGCTCGTCTTTATGAGGCTTTACACAACGATAATGATGAAGCACTTGTAAAAAGAAAGAAAGAATTAAAAGAGGAACTCTTCAAAGTAGTAGCTGATCAGACTGGTAATATCTTCGATCCAGATGTTCTCACCATTGTGTGGGCTAGGAGATTTGCTGGATATAAAAGAGCTGATTTGATATACCGGGATATGAATCGTTTCATGAGTTTGATCTCTAATGAAAATATGCCGGTGCAGATGATTTGGGCTGGAAAGCCTTATCCAGAGGATTATGGTGCAATAAATAAATTTAATGAGATTGTTGATATCTCCAGATCTCATAAAAATATGGCCATCGTTACAGGATATGAATTAAATCTTTCCGGTATACTAAAAGGCGGTTCTGACATTTGGTTGAACACACCAAGAAGGCCAAAAGAAGCTTCCGGAACTAGTGGTATGACGGCAGCGATGAAGGGATCTCTCAATTTATCAACTAATGATGGATGGATTCCTGAATTTGCGAAAGATGGCGTGAACTGTTTCGTAATACCTGAGGCAGACTTGAATGCTCCAATAGAGGATCAGGACAATCACGATCATGCTGAAATGTTGAGGATGCTAGAGGAGAACATTGTGCCTACTTACTATAATAATCCAAAAGGATGGAACAATATTGTTAAGAACAGTATGAGAGATATTATCCCATTCTTTGATTCAAAGAGAATGGCTGATGAATACTACACCAGACTCTTTAATGTAGAGGTATTTAATACTGTGTCTTAATAAACTTCTGAGAAAGATTTACCTCATTTCCCTGGATGTTTACAATGTAAATGCCTGGTTCTAAACCTGATGGATTGAGCGGCACAATGTGTTTACCCATCTGAAAGAACTCATTTTTCCTTATTATTCTTACGAGTTGGCCGCTGATATCAAGTATGCTGATGGTGACCGGCTTAGCATGCGATAGGCCGAAACTAATGGATACCATTTGATCATTTACAGGATTCGGGCTGATGGGGTAAATTTTATTTTCAGGAAACTCAAACTCTTCCTCGGGTTCCATATAAGTTGAATCAAAAACAATGTTTTCATCTCCAGCACGGTAATCTACATAGAGTAAAGGCAGGTAATACATTTCATCCTCAGTGCCTTCTCCCCAGGTCACAAATTGTGGAGGATTATTGGGATTAAAAGGATTGTTGCTGGTATTGTCATAAGTAGCCTTAGCAACTACCTTCCATCCCTTTTTGGCTACAACCATCTTTGGAAAGTAATACATTCCTTGCCAGTTGAAATCCCAATCCGGAATAGAAATCATATTGGTTTTATTGCCATCATTATCTTCAAGGTAAACTTCCCAATCTTGACCTAATAAGTGCATGTGTGGTGATATTCCAATCAGGCTGATATCTTTAGGTATCCTCCACTCACCGATGAATGTTTTACGAGTGTTGGCCTGGATGATAAAAGGTCCGTTGACTAGAACGCCTGGAAGTGGAACCATGACGTGATCTTCTACAAAGCGATCCACAGTCTCATTTTCATCAGCAAAAAAGATGTTAATAGTCGACTTATCAACTTCATCTACGGGCCAGGGTGCATAATGCATCTGAATCACAAGATCTGATCCGGCAGTTAATTTCTGGCCAAGGCCATCGGGATAAAATCTGGGTTTTTGTCCAGGAACATATCCCGGATATTGATTATTGTTTAATACCTGTTCTACACCGAAACCTGCATTGTTGTTGAAGGCATCAAATCCATATTCCGGAGTATCTGCATCTGCCCTTGCTGCAAGACCTCTTGTATCTTCAAAGAACAAACAGTGGTGGACAATTTTTTTGTTTCCGGGTCTTAGCTCTATGGCTTTCAGTACTTTATCTTCTGTCAATCCTGTCGGAATAACAAAATATCGATATTCGTCTTTATTATTTCCTGGGTGCAAGTGCTCTTCCTCAAATTCTAAAACCAGATCCGGCTCTCCCAATAATGAGCCGTCAGGGAATTCAGGCATTAAGGCTTCTTCTGCCGGATCTCCGAGTGGAGCCCCTGCATCAACCCATTCTCCTATAAGGTCAATCTCTTCTTCACTTAGAGCGGTGGATCCCATTAAATGAGAATAATCAGGATCTGCCTTCCATGGAGGCATATATCTGATCTCAGTTACGTATTTTATTAGATTAGACTTCTGTTGTACTTCCTCATAACTGGTCAATGGGAATGGCCCTATCTCACCAGTCCTATGACAATTGGTGCAATTATTATAAATGATGGGTGATATATCTTTGGCAAAAGTGGGTTGTGCCTGAGCAACATGCATACCTGTGATGAAGACAATTGCAGATAAGAGCCTTTTAATCATTCTTAAATTATTTAATTGGATCATTAAAGTTAATGAAACATCCCACTGCATCTGTAAATGGGAATGTCTTTATTCCTCTAGAAGCAATAGATTCAAGTACCTCCGCTAGCTCATCGGTTGTCACAACTTTGCGTCTCTTTCCTAGTCCTACAAACTCATTATCTATTCTTCCTTTGTATAAAACACGATCTTCTGATACAACAACTACTTCCGGAGTAACTTCAACTTCATATTTCTTAACCAAGTCCTTCCAGTAGTCAGTCCGAGTATCAAATTCTACACCATAGGTTTCTTTGTACTCTTCAATCTTCTCAGGCTTGGAAGAGAAATTAGGAAATACTCCTATGAATTCCATTTCGTCTTTATACTGTTGATATAATTTATTCATTTTAGGAGAATAGCTCTGGCATATGATACAATCATCCAGTAAAAACAGGTATACCGTTACCTTCTCCTGTGATAAAGTACACGTAGACAGTAAAAGAAGAAATGCTATTGAATAAAATATCCGTTTCACTACTTAAAGGTACGTTTAAAGTTAATGAATTGTTGCTAAGAATACGTTAAGACATTATACATTAGGAACAATAGTAATATGTATCTTTGTATAAATCATTATGTCTGAAGCATTAACACTTACCATTATATCTTCTATTGCACTGATTGGTGTATTGATCATTATTATCTTATTGATCTCCCTTCGCAATAGCTATAAGAAAGATAACGATGCACTTACTGTCACAAGGAAAGGTATAGACGAACAATTATTTAAGTTCAATCAATATCAATATCAACTATTCGATAATTACCAGAAGCAGCTCAATCAACTTCAGGCAGGGTTACAGAAAGACATGGAAGGGTTGAGGTCGGGACTCACAGATCGCCTTGAAAAAAATGAAAAAGCGACGGATGAACAACTGGATAAGATGCGACATGTTGTTGAAGAAAAATTGCATAAAACCCTGGAACAAAGGTTAGGTAAGTCTTTTGAGTTGGTCAATCAGTCATTGTTAGAGGTTCAGAAGGGACTGGGAGAAATGCAGACATTAGCATCGGGAGTTGGGGACCTTAAGAAGGTGCTCAGTAATGTGAAGACCAGGGGTATTCTTGGAGAGATTCAGCTTGGAAGCATCCTGGAGCAAATGTTAAGCCAGGATCAATATGGAATTAATGTGGCGACAGTTCCCGGCAGCGGTAATTTTGTTGAGTTTGCCATTAAATTTCCCGGAGCACAGGATGAAACGATTTGGTTACCAATAGATGCTAAGTTTCCCCTTGATAAATATGAGCAATTGGTTGACGCCTATGAAGATGGTGACCCTGAAATGGTAGCTGCCAAATCCAAAATGCTTATAGATACTGTGAAGAAAATGGCCAAAGACATCAATGAAAAATATATAGCTCCTCCTTATACAACAGATTTCGGGATATTGTTTCTTCCTGTGGAAGGGCTTTATGCTGAGCTGGCAAGAGATTCAGCATTGATGATGGACATTCAGCGAGACATGAAAATTATGATCGCTGGCCCTTCTAATCTTGCAGCTTTTCTCACCAGTTTGAGATTGGGTTTCAAGACGTTGGCCATTGAAAAACGATCTGCTGAGGTATGGAAGGTCCTTGAAGATGTGAAGAATGAATTTTGGAAATTTGGAGAGATCCTGGCTAAGACTCAAAAGAAATTGCAGGAGGCTAGCAATGTAATTGATAAAGCAAGAGGTAAAACAACAACGATTTCGAGGAGGTTGGCCAAGATGGAAAAGCTACCGGAATCTGATGTAACAGATCTATTGGACGATGTAATGGATGTTGATGAATTACCTTAATAGCCCATGGGACTGAAGATCGATTGATAGTTTTTCAATATTGTAATAGGTTGCAACTCCCATATTCTTTATCTCATTTTCCTGATGCTTGATGTTAACCCCGGCTACTTGCATCTGAGCTGAGAGAGCAGCTTTAACCCCATGTATGGTATCTTCTACTACCATGCAATTTCTTGCTGGTTCCCGCATCCTTTTACTTGCCAGGTTAAACAAGTCAGGTTCTGGTTTCCATCTTTTGATATCATAGGCGGAGAAAATATGTTCTCTGGGGAAATAGGAGTGAAGTCCGGCTGCTTCAAGAGTGATTTCCATTTTCTCTTTTGGACCATTTGAAGCAATGCAGAATGGAACATTGAGGTTTTCCAGCATTGATATAACACCTGGAATTGGTTTTAATTGTTCTTTAAAGAGTACTTTACAGCGATCTCGATAATCTGTTTCGAATTCTTCAGGATCTATGCTTATTCCATGGGATTGCACATATGCAGCAACATCTGAGAATTTGGTGCCTATAAAACGAGAGGTACATTCTTCAAGATTGATATCTATCCCAAACCCCTGAAGCATTTCTGTCATCAGGTGGGCGGTTAGAGATTCTGTATCTACAAGGGTTCCATCACAATCAAATATTATCAGGGATACATCTTTCATAACTGCAAGGATACGACTTCAGTATTAATATATTATGAAATGAGAAACAAGATTGAATAAAAAAAGGAGTCCGAATCCCGGACTCCTTACAGTTCTAATCTAAAACATTATTATTGCTTAATGACTCGTTGTACCGTCAGTATATTTTGATCTCTGTCTGCTACAATCAATTGGTAAACACCCATAGGGAATTTGCTTATGTCCATTGAATTAAGCCTACGATTGTTTCTTATGCTCACCAGGTCTCGTCCTACTATATCTTTCAGGATAAGATTGGCATCATCCGGTAAGTTGTGTCCTGCGATGTATACAATGTCAGCAGCAGGATTGGGGAAGATCTGAATGTCAATACCAGCATAATAAGACTTTGTGTCTCCGAGAATCTGGTGTGACCCATCAATATCTGTCTGACTCAATTGGTAGATGTTAAATCCTGGTAGTGGGTTTTCATCAATGAATTGATAATTGTAATTGTCATTTGATCTGCCGTATTGTGCATTGACTGACCCTATCTCCTTCCATTGTCCGCTTTCATATCTTTCTACTGTATAATAATCATTGTTTACCTCTACAGAAGTTGACCAGTTCACCTCAATGTGTCTTTTTATCTGTCTGGACGAAAGATTACTTAGTATAACCGGGAGGGCTGCTTCTGTCGTGTAGGAATAAAATAGCCCATCATTATTGTTTTTGTTAAGCGTAGACATATTGAACCACATTTCATTTAACACACTGAAATCCAATGTATCAGTTGTAGAGAAAACATAGTATGTAACATCAGTGCCCGCTTCAAACCCCGGTATAAGGCCTTGCCCATTTTCCTCTGTCATAGTTACCCTTGATGTATCAGACGTTGTAAATCCATCAGTAGAATATCTGATATAGAAGATTTCTTGTGGGGAAGGGATTGTATCTGTTGTAATATTGATATACTGAGCTATTCCGGCATTGGGGAATTCTGGTTGAGAAACAAAATCAATGCTTACAGGAAGGGTATCCGTGACCATGATGGCCATGTATTGGTTGCTACCAGATGTTTCTTCTGAAATATTGATGGTGTAAAACTTACCAGCTTCAATTTCCGGTAATACTCCTGGGAAGCCACCTCCATCGGTATGATATCTTGCAGATGCAGA
This sequence comes from Saprospiraceae bacterium, assembly GCA_013002995.1. GTDB lineage: Bacteria > Bacteroidota > Bacteroidia > Chitinophagales > Saprospiraceae > JABDLO01. Next base: position 7,428 of record JABDLO010000259.1, read on the forward strand.
ACTGTCATTAGGATCAATGACCTTATTTAATGAAGGAAGCATCTGACCTGGTCCGTCAGGTCTCCATACTTCTGTCATATTACCAGAACTTTTTGGAAAAAACCAAGAAGAGCTGGTATTGGTGACGGTTGCTTCTATGACCAATTGTCTAAATACTCCTTTATCAGACAGTATATAATTTTTCACAACTCCACCATCAGATAGATTAGTTGTAAAAGTTGTGGGTTGTGCTATACCGGTGGTACACACTCCTAAGCAGATTATCATTGGGAATAAGACTAATCGCAGTGTGTAGTAGAAATAACGATTCATGATGCAAAAATTTACAAAGTTTTAAACTCAGTAAATTTCGGTTACTTCAATTCATTGTGTGCAATTAATTCGTTTCAAGGGGTAAATATATAATAATTATTTATAATATGTAATGATCTGTTTTTTATTTGTTCTACCTCAATTTGCTGATTATCGAAGAATGGATGATATTTTTTCCTTGATTTAAGATATTTAAATGGTACTGTCCCGGAGTTAAATCCTGCAGATCCAATTGATAGAAATCTCCCCGGAAACTGTGATTATTGATCACTTTACCAGCCATGTCAATGATGTGAGTATGATATAATTGAGATTGGGGTAACTTGATGTTGATCCGGTCTATAAAAGGGTTAGGGTATATGGTGACATCAACCTGTTTAAAATGTATACTTGCGATTCCCAATTCTGTTGTCGTACCGTCATAGTCGGTTTGGGTAAGTCGGTAGAAATTTATACCATAATATGGATTATCATCAATAACTTGATATCTCGAGTTTTTAGATTTCGAACGGCCATATTGTGAGGTTACGTTTTTTAGATGGTTCCAATTTTCACCATCAGAACTTTTATATAGGTTGAATTTCTCATTGTTTGTTTCGGTAAGGGTAGTCCAAAATACATTGATATTATTTAAATGAGTTTCTGCGGAAAAGGATTCAAGTCTTACGGGGAGAACTGTTTCCTCTACTACAAATGAGGCAGTAAAATTATTTCCATTGTTGCTTTCGAATATAGTGAACTGAAATCCATTATTATCTCCAGTTGCATCAAAATAGACTTCTACAAAATATGTTCCTTGTTCTGTTATATTGCTTGAAAGATCAATATTTGTTGTTTGCCATTCTTTATCACCATTCATTTGTGTTGAACCAAATTGAGGAAGATTCTGAATAATAAATGGGCCGGGAGTCTCATCACTCTTCCATACACGATAGTTAATTCTAGCCGATAAAATATCATCTCCAGAATTTTGAAATGTCTTTATCCCTGTAACTGAAATAATTTGTGATTCACCTAAATTAGATAAAGTTCCAAGATTACTACCTTCAAATGAAGTTCCGCCTCCGTAATTTCCATGAAACAAAGTTCCTGCATCATTTTGAGTATTTAAATAATATTCAAAAACACCAGAAGCTCCATTTAGATCTGAGGTGAGACTTATTAAACAACAGGTGAGGAGATAATACAACAAAGATTTCATAACAATAAATTATCAAAGTGTCAATAAGACACAAAGTAAATATTAATTTTGTGTGAACGTAAATTACTTTTTATAAAAATCGAATTTTTAACAATTCAGAGATATTGATTTTAAAAAGATGGTGGTTAATGTGATTAAATGTTGTTGTGTGACCTTAGGAATAATCCTTTCTTTGACTAATAATGGATTATCTCAACCCATCATGGATGGCACCTTTGACGGAATTGGAGTCTGGGGATCTCCAATTTCAGTAGCTGATGGTGTAGACGGATGGGCAACTTCCAACGCTAAAAACATATACCTGGTGGATGATGGCACCTATCTTTACTTAGGTGCAGAAGTAAAAGCTTCGCCTTGGAAAGCCTGGGCATTCATTATTAATACCAAGAGTGGTGGGGGTGGTACTGATTCCTGGGCAAGAAGTATTGACTATGAGCACTGTGAATTACCTGATTACGACCTGAGGGGGCATTTTGATTCTTATGCAGAGTTTCATGAGTGGTCAGGATCTGCCTGGACAGCAACTGCAATAGGTGGTACCGAATATGGTGAAAATATTACCTCCGATGACCAGGATGGCTGGGTAGAAGTCAGAGTATTAAAATCTACAATCGGAAATCCTTCATCAGTTGATGTTCAATTCTATATAACAGGTAATGAGAATTATCATGGATCTTTCGATGCTTGTCCCGATGATGACAATGTTACAGCGTGGGACGTCTCTGGCAATCGCTCACCGCTTAATATTTATAACACTACATTACCTCAGGTAGCGGTAACCCCGTCACTTCCGGATGACACAGAAGATGTGACCATCTCTTTTAGTGCGGAGTGCACTCCATTAGAAGGAGCCACCAAAGTATATCTACATTCAGGTGTGTCGACCACTGAATCAGATCCTACTTCCTTTAATAATACCATAGGGAATTGGGGGCAGGATGATGGCATCGGTCAGATGACTTCAACAGGGGCAGATCAATGGGAAATAGTTATTCATGGCATGAGATCCCATTATGGGGTTGATGATGAAGAAGACATTTTTGGATTGAATTTCTTATTCAGGAATGCTGATGGATCAGTTAAAGAAGACAACGGAGGCAGTAACTATTTTAATGCAACGGATCCTGGTCCGTATTTTACTATTACTGATCCGGAATTGAATCCTTCATTTCAGGCTGTAGGATCTAGTGTGAACATTACTTCAGAATCTGGAATAGCTCCTGTGACATGGACGATCCAGGAATTGAATCCTATAGATGATTCAGTATTATCTACTCCAGCCTCTCAATCCGGGATGACCACTTTTTCATATTCTGTTAATGTGATCAATACTTCCTTAAGAAAATTTAAAGTCATTGCAGATTATGGTGGAGGCGTAACAAAATTTAAAACACAATTGATTCAAGGTTACAATCCTGTAACCATCGCGGCAAGGCCTGGTGATATGGAACCTGGAATTCATTACAATTCTTCTACTAGTGCTA
>JABDLO010000287.1 GCA_013002995.1 Saprospiraceae bacterium
TATAAAACCCTTGTCCTGATTTTCTTCCAAGATTTCCTGAGGTTACCATATTGACCAGTAAAGGGCATGGAGCGTATTTAGGGTTGCCAAATCCATCGTGTAATACTTTTAAAATAGCCAGACATACATCCAATCCTATAAAATCTGCCAATTGAAGCGGACCCATGGGATGAGCCATTCCAAGTTTCATTACTTCATCTATTTCATATACTCCAGCCACACCTTCATAAAGAGAATAAATGGCTTCATTGATCATTGGCATCAAGATTCGATTGGCGATGAAGCCAGGATAATCATTTACTTCAACCGGAATTTTACCCAGTTTCCTGGATGTCTCCATAATGGTAGCTGTAACTTCATCAGAAGTAGAGTAACCACGGATGACCTCTATCAGTTTCATGATAGGGACAGGATTCATAAAATGCATTCCTATTACCTTGTCAGGTCGGGAGGTAACAGCTGCAATTTCAGTAATTGAGATGGATGAAGTATTGGTAGCAAGGATGGCATGTTCCGGCGCACCTTCATCCATTTCTTTGAATATGGACTTTTTAATCTCTTTATTTTCTGTTGCAGCTTCTATTACAAGATCTGCACCAGATACACCAGATTTTAATTCAATCGTTGTCTCAATGGCGTTCAGTGCAGATTGCTTGGCGTCTTCAGAAATCTTTTCTTTTGAAACCATTCTGTCAAGGTTTCTTGATATGGTTGTTATCGCCTGGTCCAGTTGTTCTTGAGATATGTCACATAGAACTACTTCATATCCACTCAAGGCACATACATGAGCAATGCCATTGCCCATTGTTCCGGCCCCAATTACTGTTATTTTTTTCATCGGATTGATGGTTTAAATTTGGTTAAGTTAGCCGCAAATATACTTTAGATGGAATAAATATCTTTCCCATTTGAGGAGTAATAATCATCCATAAGAATATCATATAGAATTAACAAAAAAAGACATACTTTTGATCCTTTCAAATGACGAACATAATAGATTCTTTTTATGTGTAAGAGAAACATTTAGAATCTATAGTAATAAAATGATCAAAAATAAAATCAAGAATTATCATGGCAAATTCAGTTAAAAGGATAGCAGTTTTTACTTCTGGAGGTGATGCACCTGGAATGAATGCAGCAATTAGAGCAGTTGTGCGGACTTGTAGTTTTCATGATCTCCACGTATACGGGATATATCATGGTTATGATGGAATGATTAAAGGGGATATTGTGCGCCTTGAGAAAGGAGATGTAGCTAATATCATCCACAGAGGCGGAACCATCTTAAAAACTGCACGTAGTAAAGATTTTATGACTAAGAAAGGCCGACAAAGTGCCTATGAAACTTTAATGGCCCACGATATCGACGGAGTGGTAGCAATAGGTGGAAACGGTACATTTACAGGTGCCCATATTTTCCAGAAGGAGTTCGGTGTTCCTATGGTTGGAGTTCCAGGAACAATTGATAATGACTTATATGGTACTGACTACACCATAGGTTTCGATACAGCTGTCAATACAGCAGTAGAAGCAGTAGACAAAATTAGAGATACTGCAGACTCTCATAGTCGATTATTCTTTGTTGAAGTAATGGGACGCCATTCAGGCTTTATTGCCTTAAATACAGGAATAGGTTCCGGAGCAGGAGGAATATTGATACCTGAGTCTAAAAGTGATGTGAATGCCTTACTCGAGCACCTTAAAAAGATGGCCAAACGTAAAAAGTTATTCAATCTTGTTGTTGTTGCTGAAGGGAATGAAAATGGAAGTGCTCATGATATCGCTGATATTGTAAAAAAAGAGTTTACACAATATGAACCTAAAGTTACCATTATTGGTCACCTTCAACGAGGAGGGTCACCTACGGCTCTTGATCGCCTTATCGCAAGTGAAATGGGATATCATGCTGTAGACTTTTTAATGCACCACAAGTCTGATATCATGACCGGTATTCAGAATAGTAAAATTGTAGCTGTACCCTTACAGGATGCCATTAAGAAATCTAAAAAGCCGGAGAAATCTATGTTGAAAATGGCTAATATTTTATCACTTTAGATATATCGTTATGGGGATATGCTTAGTATATGTCACCAATGAAAGTAAAGAAAAAGCCCGATCTCTCGTAGATCAGATTGTCAATGAAAAACTGGCGGCTTGTGCCAATGTTTTTCCTATTGAATCAGCTTACTGGTGGCAAGGTAGTATTGTGCGTGACCATGAGGTCGTGTCCATATTTAAAACACTACCTGAACATTGGGAACCTCTTAGGGATAGGATTAGTGAAATCCATCCCTACGAGGTACCATGTATTATGAAAATTGAAGTAGAAGCAAATGAATCCTACAGACAATGGATTGTCGATTCTGTGCTTCCGATTTAATTAAGCAATCGTAACAGAATCGTCTAGGTACACATCCTGAATGGCATTTAGGATTTCAACACCATCCTTCATAGGCCTTTGGAATGCTTTTCTACCGGAAATTAATCCCATTCCCCCTGCCCTCTTATTGATCACTGCAGTCTTCACAGCTTGTACCATATCGTTGCTGCCTGATGCTCCTCCTGAGTTGATTAATCCTGCTCTTCCCATGAAACAATTGGCAACCTGGTATCTGGTAAGATCTATCGGATGGCCTGTAGTCAATTCACTGTATACTTTTTCATGTGTTTTACCAAATCCTATTTCAGGATATCCTCCATTATTAGTGGCTTGTTTTTGTTTAACGATATCTGCCTGAATGGTAGAAGCCAAATGATTGGCCTGCCCTGTAAGGTCAGACGATGCATGATAGTCTTTACCATCCTTTTTGAATCCTGAGTTTCTAAGATATGCCCACAATACGGTTACCATTCCTAGTTCGTGAGCATACTCAAATGCTTCTGCAACTTCCTGAATCTGCCGGGTGCTTTCTTCTGATCCATAATAGATGGTAGCTCCCACAGCTATCGCTCCCATGTTAAATGCCTGTTCTATTGAGGCAAACATGATCTGATCAAAACTTGAAGGGTAGCTCAATAATTCATTGTGATTGATCTTTAATAAGAAGGGAATTTTATGAGCATATTTTCTGGAAATTGAGCCCAATACACCAAGAGTGGAAGCAACGGCATTGCAACCTCCTTCAATGGCCAATTCTACAATATTAGCAGGGTCAAAATATATAGGATTAGGTGCGAAAGATGCTCCTGCACTGTGTTCTATACCTTGGTCAACAGGAAGAATTGAAACATAGCCTGACCCACCCATTCTACCTGTATTCATCAAAGTCTGAAAGTTTCTCATTACAACAGGAGATCTGTCATTATCCTTAATAACTCGATCTACATAATCAGGTCCGGGTAAATGAAGACTTTCTTTAGGAATTGTATTACATTGATGATCAAGAAGATACTGAGCCTCCTCTGCAAGTAAGGATCCAATATTGATTGCCATTTTTTGAAATTTTATTTGATATAATTGATTGAAATTAAATAATCAAAATACCTGTTAATGAAATGAAGTCGAATAATAACCGTTTCCCATAAGGGTGATATTGATCATATCAGTCAGGCAGCCATTCTTATACTTATTAAATCTTTATCTTTGTAAGACATTATGATCAAATTTTATACAGTCATAGTAATATTTTTTCTGACCGGAAATATCTGTGCTCAAGCAGATAATCTGAAGAATGAGATCAATAAGATCATTGAATATGATACTGATATAAACTTTGAAAAGACACCTGGATTTATCGTTGCTGTCGTAGATGGCGATTCTACATTTTATACATCCTTTGGGCATCGATCAAGAGATGAGCCAGAGTCGATTGAACGTAACCACCTATTCGAAATAGGAAGTACATCCAAGGTTTTTACTTCCTTACTGATTTTTAAATACCTTGAAGAAGGGCAATTTTCGATAAAAGATAAAGTAAATGATCTCTTGCCCCAGGATTATATCAATCCAAGATTGGAGCAATTAACCTTGTATGATCTGATTAATCATATTTCAGGATTTCCCAGAATTCCTGAGTTCTTTGGAAAAAAACAGAAGAATACTTTAGATCCATATGCATATTTCTCCAAAGAGGACTTGCTTCTTTATTATAGGGATTATGTTCCGAGAAGAAACAATGACAAGTTCAATTATTCACATGTAAATTATGCTTTGCTTGAGATAATATTGGAGGAGTATTCCGGAATGACTTTTCATGATCTCATGAAACAGCAGATCTTTGATCCTTTAGATATGAAAAACAGTTTTGTAGATTTTTCAGAGGATCGATCAATAACTCCCGGATACAACAGAGCAATGAGAAAAGTTAAACCTTGGTCCTTCGCAAGTTTTTCAGCCTCTGAAGGAATTAAGAGTACAGCTGAAGACCTTAGTAATTTTGTAAGACTCAACCTGGGATTGAAATATCCCACCCTTTACAATAGTGTTGAAAGTCAATTACAGATCGTTGAAAAAACCAATTATAACGACAAAATCATGATGGCCAATGGCTGGCATGTGGTAGATCAGGGAAAAAAATACAACATTTATACACATACCGGGAAGACAAGTGGACATACATCTTTTCTGGCATTTGTAAAAGAAACTAAAACAGGTGTAGTCATCCTTAGTAACTCCTCATGGGGAGTTGAAGACCTTGGTTTCTTAATATTGAGGATGATAAACTATAACTGGAATAGAAAGGTATAAATCATACAAAATCAACAAGATATAATCGTGGATAAGAATAAAAATACTTCGCTGAATTGGGATGAATTCAGAAAGTTGGGAAATCCTGAAAATGCACCTGATACTCCTTCTGATAATGAGGAAACAGGTGATGCATCATCAAATCATAGCAATGACAAGATCAGAATTTACCTTGATAGAAAATCCCGAAAAGGAAAGGAGGTAACCATCATAGCCGGTCATGAAGGAGAAGTGAATGAACTTAAAGATCTCGGAAAAGAATTGAAGAGTGCTTGTGGTGTGGGTGGAACCGTAAAAAACGGTGAGATCATCCTTCAGGGGAATCACAGAAAAAAAGTAATGAAAATACTAGAAGATAAAGGCTTCAAAAATGTTAAATTGGCAGGCGGATAATGCGTAGTTATTATGGGTGTGATAAATTTAATCAGTGATACAGTAACTAAGCCTACTAAGCAGATGCTTTCGGCTATGATGTCGGCAGAAGTTGGGGATGATGTCTTCGGGATGGACCCAACAATTAATGCTTTAGAAGCAAAGGCTGCAGGGATGTTTGATAAGGAAGCAGCAATGTTTTGTCCTTCCGGAACAATGACCAATCAGATCGCTATAAAAACACATACACAACCTCTAGATGAGATCATCTGCGATATTGATTCTCATGTATATCAGTATGAGACCGGAGGATATGGTTTTAATTCTGGAGTAGGAATTAAACTAATCCAAGGGAGTAATGGAAAAATATCTGCGGATCAGATCAAAGCATCTATAAATCCGGATTATGATTGGTTACCGCACTCCAGGCTTGTCGTTATCGAAAACTCCTGCAATAAAGGTGGTGGATCAATTTACACCATTCCTGAAATAGAACCGATTGCTAAAGTATGCCGAGCACATGATCTTATGTTACATCTGGATGGTGCACGATTATTCAATGTTCTTGTTGAGACAGGTGAATCAACCCAAATAGTGGGATCATTATTTGACAGCATATCCATATGTCTTTCCAAAGGATTAGGTGCTCCGGTAGGCTCTTTATTGATCGGAGATAAATCTTTCATCAAGCAAGCGAGAAGGTATAGAAAAGTGATGGGGGGCGGAATGAGACAAGCCGGCTACCTCGCAGCTGCTGGTATTTATGCACTTGACAATCACATTGACCGTCTGAGCATTGATAATGACAGAGCAAAAGATATAGGTAAACTACTAGATTCTGTTTCCTATGTTACTGGAATGAAACCTGTCCAGACCAATATCTTAATCTTTGATTTAGATCAATCAATTCCAGTTCAAGATTATCTGGATAAGCTCAAGTCTAAAGGTGTATTGGCAACAGCATTTGGTCCACACTCCATTAGATTTACATTTCATCTTGACATCTCCGAAGATGATGTGCAGGAATTGAAGAATATATTGAAGGATTTAATGTAGATAATCAGAATCTACTGATCGTTCCTTTTATTGATCTCATCTCTGATTTTGGCAGCTTTTTCATAATCTTCCTTTTCAAGGACTTCGTCCAGAAGTTTATTTAGTGCTTTTAAAGATAGAACAGTGAGGTCGTCAGTTTTCTTGGATTTTCTCCTGGGACGTTTTTTTGTCTTTTCCTCAGCCTCATCAAGAACGACGCCGGCTTCTTCCAGAATAAAATCCATAGTATAGATGGGACAATTATATCTTACCGCCATAGCGATAGCATCAGAAGTTCTTGAATCGATGGTGAATTCTTCTCCATTCTGTACGCAGACCAACTGTGCATAGAAAATCCCATCCAATAAATTATTGATAACAATCTCTTTTAAGGTAATGGAAAATGTATCCAATGTATTCTTAAATAGATCATGAGTTAAGGGTCGATTGGGAGTCATATTTTCCATCGCTACTGCAATGGCTTGAGCTTCAAAACCACCTATAACAATGGGTAATCTCTTATTCCCTTCAAGCTCACCTAAAACAACTGCATAGTTGTGTGATTGTGTTACACTGTGGGATAAGGCTACTATTTCCAGTTCAATCTTATTCATTCTGTATTCGTTATCTCTGTAGATCTGATAAATAACCAGATCTACAGAGGACGCTAACTTCGTTAAAATTATAGATATAACAAATTTTCTTAATCCTTAGATCGTTAAGAAGCCTTAAATTTCTTTAAAGAATCAATTAACCTCGGTACTACTTCGAATAAATCTCCTTCAACACCATAATCAGCAGCCTTAAAGAAAGGGGCTTCAGGGTCTTTGTTGATGACTACAATAGTCTTAGAATTATTTACTCCTGCAAGGTGCTGAATGGCTCCCGAAATTCCAATAGCTATGTATAGATTGGGTCTGATCGCAACACCGGTCTGACCTACGTGTTCGTGATGAGGTCTCCAACCTGTATCTGCAACTGGCCTGGAACAAGCAGTCGTTGCTCCAATAATGTCAGCAAGGTCTTCAATTATTCCCCAATTCTCAGGTCCCTTCATTCCTCTTCCTGCACTTACCACCAATTCTGCCTCAGGAAGTGGGACAGTACCTTCTACTGTTTTGGTTTCTAAAACCTTTACTTTTGCAGCAGGTAATTCAAGTGATACTTGCTCGACGTCAACAGTTGATCCCATTTCTTCAGGTGGAATGGTATTTCCCATCAGGCTGATGATTGATTTTTCAGTATTCACCTGGTAATCAGCGATGGCCTTACTTGAAAACACCGTTTTCTTAATGGTTAAAGCTCCATTCGTGTCAGGAAGTGTATTTACACCTGATATAGATCCAGCCTCCATTCTTACTGCTAGCCTCCCTATCAAGGCCTTGCCTTTGGCTGAGTGATTTAGAATAACCATTTTACAGTCATTCGTATTTGCTACTTCAGCTATGGCTTTGGTGAATACCTGGGAATCAAAAGATGCCAATCCAGCATCGCTGAATTGGATGACTTTATCAGCTCCATAAGTTCCAAGCATTCCAGCATCATCAGCTTCCCCCAATACGAGGGCTATACACGTGGTCCCCATCTGGTTGGCGACCTTTTTACCAAATGTTACTGCTTCAAGTGCAGCTTTTTTAAATTGTCCATTAGGACTTTCAGTATATACTAAAACAGACATATTTCTTTTTTACGATTAGGGAATAATTAAATAACCTTCGCTTCTTCGTGAAGCAATCTTACCAGCTCATCCATGTTTTCTGGATCGACCATTTTTACTCCTGACTTTTCTTCAGGAAGGCTGTATTTAGCAATGGCAACATGACCTTTCGTTGAACTTCCTTCAACGACTTGCAACGGCTTTCTCTTAGCCATCATAATTCCTCTCATATTAGGAATTCTTTGCTCTGCCATACCCTTGGTTGCGGATAATACAAATGGACCTGAAACTTCTACTACCTGAAGCCCTCCTTCAATTTCACAGGAAACAGTTGCAGTAGTTCCATCGTGATCCATTTTATAGGCAAATGATAAGAATGGAAGATTTAATAATTCGGCAAGCATACAAC
>JABDLO010000309.1 GCA_013002995.1 Saprospiraceae bacterium
ATTGTATCACCCGTTTCCGGAATTTCTTTTTTAAGATTGAGATCGTGCAGATTCTTTACCAAATATAAGTCAGTGAGCATGTCTCCAACCTCATTCGACTTATGCAGGTTGTGTGTAGCAAAAAAGAGCTCAGGAAGATCAGTTCTTAACAACCTGAATCAATTTAACTTCAAACTCAAGATTAGCATTGGGAGGAATTGGCCCGCTTCCTGTACTACCGTACGCCAATCCTGACGGGATATATAATGTCGCTGAATCTCCCTCCTGCAATAGCTGGAAGCCAATTTGCCATCCTGCTATCAACCGGTTTAGAGGAAAAGATATACTGTCGCTTGAATCAAAAACCTGTGTTTCTCCTAATAATTTTCCCGAATAGGCCACGACTACATCATCTGTCAATTCAGGAGAAATACCCTCACCTTCTTCATGAAGAAAATATCGAAGACCTGAGGCCACACTTGTTGCATCGATACTATTATCACTTAAATAAGTATCTATGATTTCAATATCTATGGCAAGTTGTTCCTCATCGGTTACAACATCATCACTGGTACATGATGAAAAAACAACAACCAATAAAATAATTAGACCTGTAAAACATAAATTTCTTCCCTTCTCCATTATAATCTCTTTTCTTTTCTAAAATGAAATTTATTGCCGAACCATTAATTGCCAATGGATACAAGCTCCACATCGAATACTAAAATAGAATTTGGTGGAATCGAGGGTCCGCTCCCCCTTGGCCCATAAGCCAGTTTTGAAGGTATATAAAAAACGGCTTTTGAGCCAGCATTCAAAAGGCCAAAACCTATATCCCAACCAGGAATCACACTTCTTGTCCCTAATTGAAAATCAATAGGCCCATATGGTCTTCCTTGCATATAGACGCCATTTTCCTTCGCCAGTTCCTCATCACTTGTATCAAACAAGGCTCCATTAAGTAGCTTCCCTGCATAATCGACATTAACTTGCTGACCATTTTGTGCATTTTCTCCAGTTCCCTGCTCAACTATCACATACCTTAAACCTGACTCATGGACTTTAGCATCAATATTTTCCTGGCTTAGATAATCATCTAAAATCTGTACGTCTTTTGCAAACTGATCATCCTCCATTTTGAGAATCTGTTCCTGGCTATAAGCCCTGAATTCGTCCATGGTAAGTACATCTGCGGCTCCCATACAAACAGTTACATTCGAACCCCTTCTTATTGAATCGGGCAACGTCATATTAAAGGTGTTTTCATATAGATCTTCAATAGGGAACTGTAGTACAAGGCTATCTCCCTCCTGGATCATTTTAATGCCTTCCTCAATACCACCAGTCCTTACAAAAACGGAATCATTATATGACAGTGGCATTGGTCCTTGTTGAGTATCATCTGAAGAGAAAAGAATATTATTATTCTCATCCAAATAACTAATATTTAATAATATAACATCACCATTTGCTGGAGCTGGACCTTCCCCCTCCTTTACAAACTTGTAATTCAGCCCGGATCCTGTCTTCTCATACTCTCCACTCGTACAACCATATAAAATTGTTCCCAGAAGCGCCAACGCTACCAATATTCGATTATGCATTTACCTTTTTTAGTTTAGGGTTTAGTTCGTATTTATATTTCTCTATTAATTTCTCAAACTTTTCTACGGTATCCTGGAGTGACAATGAGGAGACACCTCCAGCTGCATTTTTATGACCTCCCCCATTGAAATGGTTCCTTGCAAAATCATTGACAGAAAAGTCGCCTACAGATCTGAAGGAAAGTTTGATCTCATCATCCCGATCAATTATTAAAGCTGCAACCTTAATTCCTTTTATGGACAGGGCATAATTTACAAGGCCTTCGGTATCCCCGGTTTTGGAATTGAATTTTTTGAGATCCTCTTTGGAAATGGATATATAGGCTGCATTGTATTCTTTAAGTGTCTTTAGCCTTTCACTTAAGGAAAAGCCAAGAAACCTAAGTCTTTCAATTGAATTATTATCATAAATTAATTTGGCTACCATGGCCGCATCTGCGCCATGACCGATAAGCTCAGCAGCAATTTTCAAAACATTCTGAGTGGTGTTTGGGTGCCTGAATGATCCAGTATCCGTCATAATACCCGCATACAAACACTCAGCAATATGCTTATCAATTAAATGCCCATCCCCCAGATCAACAATCAAATCGTAGAGTAATTCAGCTGTTGCAGAAGCAGCAGTATCCCATTCAATATAATTGGCAAAATCTTCCGGTTCCAGGTGATGGTCAATCACCACCTTGATAGCTGTACTTTTGGCTACCATATCACCTAGCCCGTTGATTCTGCTCAATGAAGAAAAGTCCAGGCAGAATATGATTTCAGCCTCATTTATAAGTTTCTTGGATAACTCCTCATTACCATCCTCAAAATCGATTACACTATCCTCACCTTTCATCCAGGAAAGAAAATCAGGATAATCCGTAGGTGATATGACACTCACCGTATGATCCAGTTTCTGCAAATAGGCAGATAGGGCCAAAGAAGAACCCAAAGCATCAGCATCAGGTTTTTGGTGAGTAGTGACAACAACTCTTGCAGGTTTGTGCAAAAGTGTTTTAAAAGCAGATAAATTTTGCATTATTCTTATCTATACCAAGCCTGATAGGATTACAGTGCCTGATAAAACGAAGTGGCAAAGTTGTAGAGTTTTAATAATAAAACCAAAATTAGACCATGTAATAACCTTTACTTCAATTATTATTTTGAGTAATTCAAGTCAGTTAAATCCATCTGAATTGTTGTATTTTTGCGGGTCGAAATTGACTGTTAACAAAATATTTAAATTGAAATTACAAAATGGCTGGAAAAAGAACCTTCACAATGATCAAACCTGATGCAGTGGCAGCAGGAAACACGGGAGCAATAATCCAAATGATAGAAGAAAGGGGATTTAAGATCATATCAATGAAGCTTACTCGTCTTACTGGGGAAAGGGCTGGTGAATTTTATGAAGTACATAAAGAACGTCCTTTCTATAATGACCTTTGTAAGTATATGTCATCTGGATCGATAGTACCAATGATACTTGAAAAGGAGAATGCGGTGGAAGATTTTAGAACCCTGATCGGAGCCACAAATCCCGCGGAAGCCGCTGAAGGTACCATCAGAAATCTATTTGCAAATTCCATTGAAGCAAATGCCATTCACGGATCGGATTCAGATGACAATGCTCAGATAGAAGGAAATTTCTTCTTTTCTGCTATTGAGAAATACTAAAGGAGAAGCTCTGCCAGAATAGTAGTATTGGCAGGGCTTATTTCTATTACTTTTTACTCTTGCTTTTTGCCTTCTGGATATTCGAACCCGGTCTTCCAATCCAGAAATTATTGTATCCCAAACCCAGACTTATAATTATCTGACTTAGCTGCAAAAGCTCAAGGACTGCCAGGAAATTAAAAATTACCCCAATTTTTGTAGGCTCATAACGTATTATGTCCTCAAAAGATAATTTTTCCTTCTCTTTCAATGAGTCTAATATGAACTCCTTCTGCTGCGCAATGGTGTACGGATATTGAATTACCTCATGTGTTGGTTTGTTCTTCTCTATCTCAAAACGATCCAATACCTTTTGATAGATTTTAAGAAGCTTATAAAGGTCTACATCTTGTAACTCCGATTCTACATCTACATTTGCTGCGAGATTCTTTATTTCCTTGGAAATATTGCCCCGCTTTTCCTGGAGTTGCCTCTCCTTCTCCATTTCGGATAAAGTCCCAATAACTGATTTATACTTCTTATATTCTATAAGATGTTTTATCAGCTCCTCTCTTGGATCTACTTCATTTCCTTCTTCATCCAATACAGGTCGAGGGAGCAGCATTTTCGCCTTTATTCGCATAAGCGTGGCTGCAACAAGTATAAATTCGCTTGCCACTTCCATGTTCATCTCTTCCAGTCTTTGAAGATATTCAAGAAAATCATCAGTGATTTTTGATATTGGAATATCATAAATATCCAATTCATCTCTTTCAATAAAGAAAAGTAGAAGATCAAAGGGGCCTTCGAATAGAGGTAGATTTATTTGAAAACTCAATTATTCCTGATTTAGTACCTGCAGCAATAAAAAATGCTGCTTAAACATATTTTCATCGAGGCTCCAAAAATATGTATTTTTGCGAGGCAAATGCTAACTTACACGGCGATTAGGTTAAACATTTTTACTTCTTCCTTGTT
>JABDLO010000312.1 GCA_013002995.1 Saprospiraceae bacterium
CTATTACGCTGGGGCATGTTGACTTAGTTCGAAGGTCCATTCCCATTTTTGATAAAATTTATGTAGGTGTAGGTGTTAATTCACAGAAGAAGACCTTGTTTTCATTGGAGAGGAGGCTCAATTGGCTAGAACAGGTTTTTAAAAATGATGAATCAGTATACGTGGGAAGTTTTGAAGGCTTGACCGTAAACTATTGCCAGGAGGTAGGTGCCAGGTACCTGATCAGAGGATTAAGAAATGCATCAGATTTTGACTATGAAAAAACCATTTCACAGTTGAATCAGATCATAGGTGATAACATTGAAACCATCTTTCTGATAAGCCAGCCACAATATTCTCATATCAGTTCGACCATTGTAAGAGAAATTATAAAAGGGAAAGGAGATATTACTTCCTTTGTCCCTGAAAATATAGTAGAAGACATAAGGAATAATTATTATCAACTAATCCAAACCAAATAAAGTAATTGTTATATGGCAAATGCATTTTTCAAAGTACCTATTGCAGTAAATGAGCCCGTGCTTTCTTATGCTCCTGGTTCACAAGAGAAAAAAGATGTTGTTGAAGCAGTCAATAACCGAATGAATAAAGTGTTGGAAATACCTATGTACATTGGCGCTGAAAAGGTAATGACTGATACGTTGGTTGACATTCACCCGCCACATAAAAAGGATCATGTAGTCGGGAGACATGCCAAATCTACCAAAGAACATGTTTCAATGGCCATTGAGGCTGCTATGGCTGCCAGAGAAGAATGGGCAAATATGCCCTGGCAAGATAGAGCTGCTATTTTCTTAAGAGCTGCTGATTTGATTGCAGGACCATACAGGGCAGAAATGAATGCTGCAACCATGATTGCTCAATCCAAGAATGTTTTTCAGGCAGAGATCGACTGTGTGGCAGAATTAGCAGATTTCTTCAGATTCAACGTGCAGTATATGACTGAGATCTATTCTACTCAGCCTGAAAGTGCTCATGGTATTTGGAATAGATTGGAATATCGTCCTCTTGAGGGTTTTATTTTTGCATTGACTCCATTCAATTTTACAAGTATTGCCGGTAACTTACCAGGGGCACCAGCTCTAATGGGTAATACTGTTGTGTGGAAACCAGCAGAAAGCCAGATTTATTCTGCAGCACTTATTATGGATATTTACCTCGAAGCCGGAATGCCACCCGGAGTAATCAACCTGGTATACCCAAGTGGTCCGGATGCAGGAGATGTAATCTTCAAGCACCGTGACTTTGGAGGGATTCATTTTACAGGAAGTACAGGTGTATTCCAGTTGCTTTGGAAGACCATAGGAGAAAATATAGCTACTTACAAGTCTTACCCAAGGATAGTAGGGGAGACGGGAGGAAAAGATTTCGTCGTAGCACACCCTTCTGCTCATGCAAAAGAAGTTGCTGTTGCACTTGCAAGAGGAGCTTTTGAATTTCAGGGTCAGAAATGTAGTGCTGCATCCAGAGCTTACATTCCTGAATCATTGTGGCCGGTAGTAAAAGAAGAATTGGTGAAGGACGTAAAGTCTTTTAAGATGGGAAGCCCAGAAGATTTTGGCAATTTTATTAATGCAGTTATTGATGAAAAGGCATTTGATAAAATTTCATCCTACATAGAATATGCACAGGGCAGAGATGATGCTGAGATCATAGTCGGAGGTAAATATGATAAGTCTGAAGGCTATTACATTGAGCCAACAGTAATAGTGACCACAGACCCTAAGTATAAGTCGATGTGCGAAGAGATCTTCGGACCTATCTTAACCATATATGTTTATAAAGATGAAGACTATGAAGCCACTCTTGAGTTGGTAGATAATACTTCTCCTTATGCATTGACCGGATCTATATTCAGTAATGTAAGAAGTGCAACCATCACTGCCATCAATAAGCTTAGAAATGCAGCAGGTAACTTCTACATCAATGACAAGCCGACAGGTGCCGTTGTAGGACAGCAACCCTTTGGAGGTGCCAGAGGATCCGGAACCAACGATAAAGCAGGTTCTGTGCTTAACCTTTACAGATGGATTTCACCTCGTACCATCAAGGAGACCTTTGTACCTCCTAGAGACTACAGGTATCCATTCCTGGGAGAATAATTTAATAGTTCGAGACTTCGAGAAGGAGAGACCCCGAGACTCAATAATTGAAATATAAAAAGGCTGTAATCGAGAGGTTGCAGCCTTCTTTTTTTAACCACAGAGTCATCAGAGTTATTTCGCAGAGTTACGCTGAGGAAGCGCAAAGTTGCGCAAAGATATTTCAATTATGTCTCAGATTCTCGAAGTCTACAAAGTCTCTTAAAAATGTCGGGAGAGGTGAGGACACCTTCCCTTGAATATGGATGAATACTTCTTCTGGTCAACCTTATCTATGAGACTACAAAATATCTCTCCGTCCCGAAGTCTCGAAGTCTCGAAGTCCATTTCCATAATGTTACACCCTTCACACTCTTTAACTTTCCCATCAGAACATTAGCATACCGGTAAGACACTCATAGTAGCTTTTAACATTTATCAAGTATATCTTGCTAGTAACAAATTATTTACATATGAGAAATTTATATTTACTGTTTAGCTTGCTGATCCTAACATCTTTTACAACTGAAGCCAGACATAGATTTGAATTTCTGGAAGGGAAGTTCATCAATCCATATTATGGCGAGCAGGTGAAGGTCAAATCCATCCGCGGTGGAATCAAAGTGAAAGGCCTACCTGGTACACGAGGTTACATGCGGTATTATTATAATCGAGGTAGGTTGTTAAGGCCTGAATATGGGAGGGGAGTTATTGAAGTGATTGGCCCACACAGGATGATTCTGAAAAGAAATAGAAGATCACAGGGCATACACTTTGTAAGGAAACCCAGGAAGGGGCATCAGTGCAACATGGCCTGCTGTTCGTCACGATGGGATAACAGAAGTAGGTATGACCGATATGACAGAAGGGGAAATGATGAATACTACGACTATGATCGAGGACGTAATGATCGTTATGACTACGATGATAGATATGATCGACGAAATCGTAATAATAGAAACAACAGGTCAAGGGATTACTCCCTTGATCTTTCTTCATATCTAGGAGAATGGTTAGTAATGAATTGAGAAAGCTGGTCATCATCGAAAAGTCAGATCAAGGAGGTATAAAAGCCAGAGTTTCCGGAAGAAAAAAATGGACTGAGTATCGTTCAGATGGACAGAAATGGATCGATCAACGGGGTAATACATACC
>JABDLO010000381.1 GCA_013002995.1 Saprospiraceae bacterium
GATCCAGGTCGCTGGTGCAGTGAAATCCAATAAAATAAAGAAACATGCCACCTCCGATTTCATGGAGATTGAGCGTCAGAGAGGAATATCAGTGGCTACTTCTGTGATGGCATTTGAATATGCAGGCAAGAAAATCAACATCCTCGACACTCCTGGTCACAAGGATTTTGCAGAAGATACTTATCGGACATTAACTGCTGTTGATAGTGCCATTGTTGTGATTGATGTTGCAAAGGGTGTGGAGCAGCAGACTGAAAACCTGGTGAAGGTGTGTAAGATGAGAAACACACCGATGATTGTTTTTATTAACAAACTGGATCGGGAAGGAAAAGATGGATTCGATTTATTGGATGAGGTGGAAACCAAATTAGGATTACGTACGTGCCCAATGAGTTGGCCGGTGGGGATGGGGCAGCGATTTCAGGGTGTCTATAACCTTTACAAAAAGGAGCTGGTTCTTTTCCAGGCTCATGGAAAACAGGATGAAGATGGTATTATTGTCATTGAAGATCTTTCATCTGAATTACTTGATCAGAAAGTTGGCGAGCGTGCAGCAGATGAATTGAGAGAGGAAATTGAAGTCATTGAGGAAGTATATCCGGATTTTTCAAAAGAGGAATACCTTGAGGGAAATCTCAACCCGGTATTTTTTGGAAGTGCGGTTAATAACTTTGGTGTCAAAGAGATGCTGGATGTTTTCGTAGAGATCGCACCTTCACCATTACAGCGAGAGACTGAAGAGCGGATTGTAAAACCTGAAGAAGATGCATTTACAGGATTTGTCTTTAAGATTCATGCCAATATGGATCCAAAACATCGGGATCGGATTGCATTTTTAAGGATATGCTCCGGGACCTTTGAGCGTAACACCAATTACCTCCATGTACGTCAAGGGAAGAAAATGAAGTTTTCCAATCCTACGGCTTTTATGGCGGAAAAGAAATCAGTCGTAGACACTGCTTATCCCGGGGATATTGTGGGACTCTACGATTCCGGAAATTTTAAGATTGGTGACGGGCTTACTGAAGGTGAAGAGCTTCACTTCAAGGGCATACCCAGTTTCTCACCTGAACAATTCCGATATGTCAATAATGCGGATCCGATGAAGTCCAAGCAGATGAATAAAGGGCTGAATCAGTTGATGGATGAAGGCGTGGCTCAGTTGTTTACCATGCAGAGCACCAATCGAAAAATCATCGGAACGGTAGGAGCGTTACAATTTGACGTGATACAATACCGATTAAAGAATGAATATGGAGCTTCTGTAACTTATGAGCCGGTTAATCTGCATAAGGCATGCTGGATCAGTTATGAGGACGAAGAAGCATTTAAAGAATTCGAGATCAGAAGACGCAGGGATCTTGCTAAAGATAATGAAGGTAAATTGGTCTATATGGCAGAGTCAGCATGGGCGTTAAAAATGGCACAGGAGAATCATCCCGATATTCAGTTCCACTTCACAAGTGAGCTTTAATTTAGTATAACCTAAAAATATTTTAAACCCATATTGAATTAATATGGTTTAATAAGAGGTTTTTCTTTCATCTGGAGTGGAAGACCACTATTTTTGGCGTCAATTAAATTTTAAGCAATGAGCATCATCGAAATGAAAGTCCCAACTATAGGGGAATCTGTTACTGAAGTTACCTTGTCACAGTGGTTGAAGAAAGATGGAGACTACGTCAATATTGACGAACCCATCTGTGAATTTGAATCTGATAAAGCAACTTTGGAGTTTCCGGCTGAAGCATCCGGTGTCTTAACCCATGTGGCTGCTGAAGACGATGACCTTGAAATCGGTGCTCTTGTTGCTAAAATTGATACCAGTGCTGCACCTCCTGCAAGCTCCGGATCGGACGATAAAAAAGAAGAAAAGGCTGATCCTGCACCTTCCCCTTCATCATCGGAAGAACCAGAAGAAAAGGAAACTAGTTATGCTGAGGGCCATCCATCTCCTGCAGCCGGAAAAATCCTGAGAGAGAAAGGTATTGACCCAGCAACTGTTGATGGCAGTGGAAAAGGAGGAAGAATAACAAAAGAAGATGCTCAGAAAGCTCAGCCTGCTTCTCCAAAAGAAGAAAAACCTGTAGCTCCTGATCAAAGCTTGATTGCTGTTTCTTCAGTATCATTTTCACGTGATGTCAGAAGAGAGAAGATGAGTAGAATGAGGAGAACGATTGCCAGTCGGTTGGTCTCTGCCAAGAACAATACAGCCATGCTCACTACTTTCAATGAGGTAGACTTGTATGAAGTAATGAAGATGAGAAAGCAAGTCCAGGAGAAATTTGTAGAGAAGTATGGAATCAAACTTGGATTCATGTCCTTATTTGCCAAAGCATGTGCACAAGTTTTAATGGAAATGCCTCAGGTTAATGCAATGATTGATGGCAATGATATCATTTATCATGATTATGTAGATATATCTATTGCCATATCCACACCTACTGGATTAGTTGTACCACCTGTTCATAATGTGGAGTCACTTAAGTTCCACGAGATAGAATTCAAGATCAAAGAGCTTGCAGGTAAGGCACGAGATGGAAGTTTATCATTAGAAGAAATGAAAGGAGGAACATTTACCATTACCAATGGAGGCATCTTTGGTAGTATGATGAGCACACCCATTATAAATGAACCACAATCTGCCATTTTGGGTATGCACAATATTATTCAACGACCTGTTGCTATAAATGGAGAAGTTGTAATACGCCCAATGATGTACATAGCATTATCTTATGATCATCGTGTGATCGATGGGTCTTCATCAGTAACATTCCTTGTTAAAGTGAAGGAAATGCTTGAGCAACCAATGAATTTACTTTTAAATATTTAATCTTTTAAGATCAACATTATTCAAGGATTATTAAATACTGGATCATATTATAGCCCATATAAGATGATTCTCAATCCTTTAATTCTTCATTTAGGGCCTGGACCCTATTAATTTGTGATCCAGACCCTATTCGTTACCTGGTAGCATGACCATAACTTTGGAGTATTAATAAACTTCAAAAGCTATAATCATGAAATCTCTATTCATCCTTTTATTCTCTTTTACATTATCAAGTATTGGAATTTCTCAAGCAACTGCAGAGAACACCACAGATCCTGAAAAGAAAGTAGTTCTGGTAAAAAATAAATCGGAAACAGTTAAGAAAAGCAATTCATTCGAAGGAGTCAATCAATTAAATTCAAGACTGAAGAAACAGCTTTTACTCCCGGCCATAGTCGCTCAGGAAGGCCTTGAAGGAATCGTTCTTGTAAACGTCAATCTCGATTCAAAGGGTAATATTAAAAAAGTAAAGGTTGTTGAGGGACTTCATAAAGAAGTAGATAAGACCATCATAGAAGCCATTCAAAAAGTAAAACAAGTTGATCCCATCATCATAAGAGGTAAGGCAGTACCTAAAACAATTCAATTATCTGTAGTTGTTGAATAGGAATGCACAATAGGTATAACCCTTAAAATGGATGGTCAGTAATTTCTGCTGATCATCCTTAATTAGAACATAATGAACTATTTGATACCATAACGGCATTTTCAATTTTCCTATATTAGAAAGGAATTAACTTTCTACTCTCTATGCGAACTTTTATCTTTTTACTACTGACTTATCTTGGATTCAATACACCTATTTTCAGTCAGGAAGCCATAAAGATGACTCCCTCTGAAGAATATTTCAACTATTTCACGGGCTTAGCTCAACCAAGTTCTAGTCAGTTGGATTCAATGATTGAATTAAGCATTGTTTATAGTTTTACCAATGAAGATTCTTGTTTGATCCTTGGTGAACAGTCAGTAGAGTTCTCCAGGAACATTTCTGATGATCGTATTAAAGCCAAAGCAATTTTGGAATTGGGAGACTCATACAGGATTTTTGGAAAGCTGGTTGAAGCCCAGAGTCTGCTGGAAGAAGGGAAGGCGATTTACCTGGAACTGGGAGATCAGGGCCAGGTCGCTACAGCAAATAATAAACTGGGGGCATTAAATGTAAATCTAGGCAACTTTGACATGGGTATAAAATATTACCTCGAAGCTTTAGAAACCTGGCAGGAATTAAAAGATTCCCAAAATATAGTTAAGCCTTATATCAATATAGGGGCTGTATTCAAAAATCTCGGTAGACTTGAAAAAGCTGAAGAATATTATGACAAAGCCATTGAATGGGCAGATATAATCAATGATGACCGTGCCAGAATGTATGTGTACAACAATCGGGCATTGGTCTATGATGACAAGATAAGATATTTTCAAAATCAGAGTGATCTGGATTCCTCAAAGACAGAAATTATGGAGGATAGTATAAATTTATTCAGAGAGAAAGCTCTTAATAATTATGAAATGGGACTTGTATTAGCAAAAGAAATTAAAGACAACCGCTCCATTCTGCGGTTTTTAGGAAATCTGGCCGGGTTAAAAAACAGCCTGGGAGCATATGAAGAAGCCATTCAACACAGTCGAGAAGCTGAAACCTATTATGATAGAGCTGGTTCAGTTATTTCAATAGTCCAGAACAAAGCGAATCAGTCTAAATCTTATCGTCTTGCAGGAAAGATTCAGGAATCCATAAAATATGGGGAAGAGGCTTTAAAAATAGGTAAGGAAAATGGTGTTGGAAAATTCACAGCATTTGCCAATGAGCAGTTATATGAATCATATAAGAAGACGGGCAATTACCGATTGGCGATGAAGAATCTTGAAGAAATGAAAGTGTTCACTGATAAAACCAAAGACGATTTAAGGAATAAAGCCATTGCTGAAGTAGAAACTAAATATCAGACTGCAGAAAAAGAGAAACAAATTCTTCAACAGGAAAAAGATATTTTAACATTGGAACAATCAAAGAATAAGGCAGAAAGACAACGAAATTTCACATTTGGGGGCACTTTATTATTGGGAATGCTAGGGTTTTTTGGATATCGATTCAATGCAATCAGAAAAGATAGGAATGATAAAAAGGAATTTGCTGAAGCTTTGATTTATGCCCAGGAGGAAGAGAGAAAACGGATTGCTCGAGATCTGCATGACGGGATCGGTCAGTCTCTTTTATTAATAAAAAAACAGATGGATTCAACTCAGCAAGCTACCGTTGAGAATAGAGAATTGATCACTGAAACGCTTGAAGAAGTAAGGACCATTTCCAGGGATCTCCATCCCATCCAATTGGAAAAATTTGGTTTGACAACGGTCATTCATGAGGCCATTGATCGAGTCAGCAGATCCACAGATATCTTCATGACTGAGGAGATTGATCCCATCGACGGTTTATTCAATATGAAAGGTAATATCAATATATTCAGGACCATTCAGGAAGCATTGAGTAATATGGTTAAACACTCTGAAGCAAGTGCAGGAAAGGTAACCATTAAAAAACTAAATAGTAATGTTTCCATCACGGTCCAGGACAACGGAATTGGTTTCAATCAGGAAGTGCAGATGGCCATCTCTAAAAGCCTGGGATTAAGAACGATGAATGAGCGGATTTCTTCTTTAGGGGGAAAACTTACAATAAAAAGGGGAGTACAAAGAGGCACTATTGTTGAAATAACCATTCCATTCCAATTAGTATAATCGTCCATTTATTCCCATAAATAACAGCAAGGATGAACTCAATTAGGGCCTAGCCCCTATTAAATTGTAATCCAGACCCTATTCGTTACCTGTTATCGTGACCCTAACTTTGGAGTATTAATAAACTTCAAAAGAAATAATCATGAAATCTCTATTTATCATCTTGTTATCATTTACCATTGTAACGATAGGAACTTCTCAAGTAACTGCAGAAAATAATAAAGAAAAAGAAGCTAAAGTTGTTCTTGTCAGCAACAATACAACGAAAAACTTTAAAGGCAATTCATTTGAGGGAGTGAACCAGTTAAACTCAAAGCTTAAGCAACATCTCAATCTTCCAGCAATCGTAACCCAGGAAGGCCTGGAAGGAGTGGTACTCGTAAATGTCAACCTGGATGCTCAGGGAATGATTAAAAAGGTAAAGGTCGTTAAGGGAATGCACAAAGAAGTGGATAAGACGATTTCAGAAACAATCAGAAACATTAAACAAGTTGATCCCATCATCATAAGAGGTAAGGCAGTACCTAAAACAATCCAGTTATCTGTAGTTGTTGAATAGAAATGCAAAATAGGTATAACCCTTAAAATGGATGGTCAGTGATTTTTACTGATCATCCATCATTTGTAAACTTACAGATATTGGATACTGCGAGCCAACAATCTATTATCACTTATTTGATGGAGTCTTCAATGCGAAGCCAAATATTATATCTCCCGTTTCATTTTTTTAATTGTACCAATATTTTAGATCAGGAGGTTTTATCGTTAAAAAAAATGGTATAAATTAGGTAATGTCTTTTCAATCAAATTAACTTAAGATGTCCTTCTACAAGCTGTTTTTAATTGCTTTTATATTAATCATAGAAACTGGAATTCTATCAGCTTCCAACCCAAGCATTGATAGTTTGATGAATGAGTTAGAGATATCCAAATCGGATTCCGATCGGGCAGAGGTACTGATTCAATTAGCAAAAGCGACTTATTACGATGAACCTAAGAGAGGGTTGGCATTTGCAGAGGAGGCTTTATCCCTATCTGAAAAATTAGACGACTTAAAGTTAAAAGCGGAAAGCAAGTACTGTATTAGTTATGCTCAATATGGTCTGGGAGACTATGAATTATCTAAGGCCTCTGCTGAATCAAGTGCGAATATCGGAAAGCAAATGGGAGAGGATATCCTGGTCATAGATTCCTATCTTATGATTGGACGAGCATGTTACGTTACAGGAGAAGTTGACAGTGCAGAAATTTACTTCCAGGATAGCTGGGACCTAGGTGAAAAAGTGGGTTATAAAAAAGGAATGGGGCAAGCAGCTATAGGTCTGGGTGATATTGCTGAAGGCCAAGGGGAAAATGACAAAGCCATGGATCTTTATCAACAGGCAATACAAATCTTTATTGAAACAGGAAACAAAGAAGGACAAATGTTGGCCACCAATAAGATAGCTATCATATATGAGTATAAAGGAGAATTGGAAGTGGCCTTAGCTAAATACCTTGAATTTTTAAGACTTGCTGAAGAATTAGAAAACTGGCGAGCCGTTGGTGCTGCATACACCAATATTGCCAGTCTCTACCACATTCAAAAAAATTATGACAAATCACTGGAGTATGCTCAAAATGCCATGGAGTATTATCAAAAAATTGATAATCAACGTGGCATTGCCTTCATTTATCATGATGTAGGAAACACCCTTAAAGCCCAACGTAAATTGGATGAAGCCCTGGAGAGTTTTCAGAAGGCATTAAAAATCAGAATTGCCCAAAATGACAAGCGGGGTCAATCCTTTACCTACTTTGCAATGGCCTGGAATTACAAGCACCAGGGAGATGTGAAGACTGCCCGGGCAAATATGCGGAAGAGCCTGGCTCTGAGGGAAGAAATCGGCTATAAAAGTGGCATCCACGCTTGTCAAAGAGCATTGGCTAAATGGAATATGGAAGAAAAAAACTATGCAACTGCTTATCCTTATTTACAGAAGTCTTATGAATGGAATATAGAGAAGGGAAGTGCAGAAGGCATCTGGGAATCCTTAGAACTTCTTGTAGATTATTATGAGGCCACCGGGGATTTAAAAAATGCTTTTTCCTACCAAAAATTAGCCATAGCTGCTAAGGATAGTCTTTTCAATTCTGATCAGAATAAACAATTTGCAGAAATGCAGACCCTTTATGAAACAGAGAAAAAAGATAAAGAAATACTCCAACAGGAAAAAGATATACTGGAATTAGAGAAACAGCAGCAACGGATCAGCAGGCAAAGAAATCTGACTATAGGAGGAACATTTTTATTTGGGTTATTAGGATTTATCGGTTATAGATTCAACAAAGTGAGGAAAGATAGGAACGACAAGCGAGCATTTGCAGAAGCATTGATTTATACCCAGGAGGAAGAAAGGAAACGGATTGCTAGAGACCTTCACGATGGAATTGGTCAGTCTCTTCTTTTAATTAAAAAACAAATGGAATCTACCCAACAGTCTACCATTGAGAATCGAGAACTGATTTCTGAAACCTTAGAAGAGGTGAGGTCCATCTCGAGGGATCTTCATCCCATCCAATTGGAAAAATTTGGGTTGACAGCGGTCATTGATGAAACTGTTGCTAAAATTGAACACAACTCTGATGTTTTTGTGACGAGTGAGATTGATAACATTGATGGGCTATTTTCCCCCAGATCTGAGATTAATATATTCCGTACCATCCAGGAAGCTGTAAGCAATATATTAAAACATGCCGATGCAACTGCTGTCAAGTTAACAGCCACGTCTTCAGGTGAAGAGGTGCTCATTAAAATTCAGGATAATGGAATCGGATTCAACCTGGATCTTCAGAAAGCAATTTCAAATAGTTTGGGTCTGAGGACCATGAATGAACGCATTAAAAGCATAGGGGGTAAATTAACAATCAGTAAAGGAAAACCAAGAGGAACCGTGGTTGATATTAAGGTACCTATTGAAAGCGAAAAGAAAAAATAGCTCTGTGGGTCAACGAAATGTTTTATCGATTACAGGAATTTTATTATCTATGACAATCGTATGAATTTTATTTTAAATAATGGGAATTAAAGTTTTTAATGCTGATGACCATCCTATCCTAAGGAAAGGCATATCTGATTTGATTATCGAATCAGATGGACTGGATTGGGTAGGAAGTGCGGAAAATGGAAAAGAAGCTCTTCAAAAAATTGAATCAATTGAACCCGATGTAGCTGTATTAGATATTGAAATGCCTTTTATGACAGGCCTTGAAGTGGCAAAAACATTATTGGAAAAGAATATCAAAACAGAATTTATATTGCTGACGCTATTTAAAAGTGGAGACTTTCTTCAGAATGCCTTAAATATGGGTATTAAAGGATACCTTCTTAAAGAAAGTACTACCAAGGAAATCCTGGATTGCATCAATTCTGTAGCAAGTGGCATACCTTATGTAAATTCAAGTATGACCCAGTACTTATTGAAAAGGAAGAAAGTAAAGGATGATGTTCTGTCATCTCTTTCGGCACATGAAATAAATATATTGAAGTTGATAGCACAAAAAAAGACATCTGCTGAAATCGCAGATATGTTATTTATCAGCCCTAAAACAGTATCCAATCATAGAAGCAACATCAATAAAAAACTTCAACTCTCAGGACAACAGAATGCTTTATTAAAATGGGCATTGGAGAATAAAAACTTGTTGGATTAGTTATTCTAGAAGTTTCTTTCCAGCATTTTCAAAATCAAATAGCGGATCAATCAGGAATATCTCAGATTAATAGTGAGGTTGTTTCTCAAATCACTTAATTTCGGGCTGATTACACTATTTGGAGTTATTCAATATACTTTCATAAATGACACTTGGACAATTTTTAGATTTACTGGCGCAGAATCCCACAGTACCCTTATTCTTTTATGTTGCATTGCCATTGACTGCTTTTTTAGCCAGTGTTTTTGGAAAAGGAGAGGGTGCTGAGTCACCGTGGAATTATATGTATACCATAGTAGTATACCTTGCCTGTGTCCCTGGTATTTTTGCAATTACTCTCAATGTTTACCTGTTTCTATTCGAGCGCCAATCCATTATGGACACGGATCTTTTTACCCAGATTCTTCCTATAGTATGTATGATACTGACCATGTGGCTGGTAAGAAGAAATGTGGAATTTGATGATATTCCGGGATTTGACAAGTTATCTGGTTTATTTATCATCATTACAGCATTGATCACACTGATGTGGATCTGTGAGAAGACCAGGATATTTGCGATTACGATCATTCCATTTCATTACTTCCTGATCCTGTTTATCATTCTTATTGTTGGTTTTACTTATGGATGGAAGAGGGTGAAGGGGTAGGGGATAAAGACTTCGGGACTACGAGACTACGAGATTTTTTGGACCAGGGACTTCGGGATATTTACGGATCAGGGACTTTAGTCCCAGCAGCGAAATGTTCTTTAAGGGCTGTAGCCCCCGTTCCACATAAAAAAAGGAGATAGCGATGGTTTTTTGGATCAGGGGATACGGGAGAGGTGGGGACACCTTCCCTTAATTTTTGAGTACATTACTTAAGCAAAGGTCTCCCGACCTCTTGC
>JABDLO010000422.1 GCA_013002995.1 Saprospiraceae bacterium
GCAATATTTGCCTGGTTATACAATCGGCTGATTGCTATAGAGCATGTTGATTAAAAGTGCTGCACCTGCAAATAATTTGGGTTAACTTTATCTTTCATCATGGATCAGATAATTAATAGAATCCCCATTATGCTAAGGCAATACAAATACTTGTTTGAATTATTGGTTGTTTTATGTCTTAATCTTTCTCTCATTTCAGCCCAGGACAATCTTAATGGTGTCATTTATTATGACCAGGTACAAGAATATAAGCTGGAAGGTGCATACAATAGCCCTGAATGGGATTCATACATTGCACAGTTACCTAGTAAGGGGAATACACAGTATAAACTTTCATTTATTCAGGAGCGTACACTTTATGAAATAGATCCTGAATCTGAGTCTCAACAAAATAAAAAGATGAAACTAGCTTTGAAAAAAGCCAGTTACATGAAACCTCCAAGTCCTAAGAGTATTAAAGTCTTTAATGATTACGGTTCGGGTATCCAGATCCAACAGGTTGAACTCCTGACTAAGGATTTTTTTGTAGATACAGAACTTAAGCAATTACCCTGGAAAATTACCCAAACTAAAAAACAGGTTTTAGATTATGTGTGTTTGGGTGCGGAATTAAACAATGGTGATGGGACTATTACAGCATACTTCAGTCCGCAAATACCCATCCCTGTAGGACCAGGAGAATATTACGGCTTACCAGGAGCCATTCTTAGTATAGAGAAAAATGGCGATGTCTTAATGGAAGCAACTTCAATTGTTTTATCAGAATTAGGTTCAACGAATGCACTTGAAATCCTGGGAGAAGGTCAAACAATTTCTCAAGAAGAGTTTGAAAAAATTCTAGACAAAAAGATCCAGGAATTCAATATAAACTCTACGGCAAAAACCAAAGCTAAAAAGAAGGGTAAGAAATAATATGTGTCGGCAAATTCAATCTCTTATTAATGATTGGCGCATTTGCTTTAAAAGCTTCTTTCTAATCGAATTTAGCTGTTATTGTATAATCAACACCAATTCCCTACATTTACAAGCCTTGTAAACAGCTAAAATTCTTCCTTGTGAAATACTTATTAAGGTTTTTTTTCATTGCCTCATGCGTATTTATAATTTCCTGTCAGCAGGAATCTGGTAATCAGGTTTCTGATCGACCTCATGATCCATGGATATTTAGATCCGTTTTAGACCTAAAGCCTCGGATCATTACCATGGCTTTGGATGATAACTTATGGGCAGCATACAGCACCGAAGATTGTTCTTTATACCAGGCCTGGAAAGGAGTTGTCAACTTCGATGGTGCGGTATATACAACTGCTCACGGACCACAGCCATTGAGTGTGGGTGAGAAATATGTGGTCAATAAATTTCCTAACCCCTGGAAAGTTGTAAAATCAGATGGATCAACACTTCCTCTGGATGCTCAGTACAAAGGACATAAAATTGTCGATGACAATGCTGTATTAATGTATCAGCTCACCCATCTTGATGTAGGGACTATTAATATAGAGGAAAAAGTAGTTGCTACCACCAATGAAAAATTGCAGGCAGTGTTCAGCAGGACCTTCACCACTTCCGGAGTTCCTGAAGGAACACAAGTTGTAATGGCCACCAATTTCCACTCCATCGTTGTAAAAAATAACATTACAACTGATGGTACATTGAACTACACTAAAGAAGAAGAGGTAAACAACCGAGGAGCGGCTGTCCTGGATCTGGAGGGGGAATTAATCCTCAACTCCAATGCAACAACAGATCTCACCATCACCTTCATGACCAATCCTCAGATCTTTAATCCTAATTTTGCAGAGGAAGAGTCAGAAGATGATGGAGGGATACCTGAAGGGTTAAGACTCATAGCTCAAAGTGACTGTAAGACTTGTCACAACAAGAATGTTCAGACCATCGGCCCTGCATATGTTGCCATTGCTGAGCGATATCCCAATAATGAAGAAAATCTAACATACCTTGTAAATAAGATAAAAGTTGGAGGGACAGGAATCTGGGGTAACCAGGTAATGACTCCACACCCCGACCTTTCAGATTCCAAGATTGAGAAGATGGTAGAATATATATTCTCTTTGTCTTCCGACAAAGGTGGGGCCACCCAGACCAGTGCCAACACTGTTTCCTTAACTCCTGAGACAGTTGAAGAAGGAAGCCTTCTTCCTGGGTTAATCACTAAGATTCACAATATCCGACCTAATACTTCATCTCTCGACGATATCGCATGGAACAGTCCGATCATTCAGGCTGGTGTTATGGGATCTTTTGGCAATGTAAACGGAGGAGACTTTAAAGACCTTGAAGACAACTTTGCCCTTGAGGCCAATGGCTACCTACACATCAAAGACCCAGGAGTCTACAATATCAGGATGTGGAGCGATGATGGTTCAAGACTGTACATCAATGGACAGCTTATCGTCGATAACGATGGCCTTCATGGAACTGTGTATAAAGAAGCGAAAGTTAACTTCTCAACAGGTTATTATCCGATCAGAATGGAGTTTTTCCAGGGTGCAGGAGGCAAGTTCCTCTCGTTCAATTGGAAGCCTGTAGGAGCTGGAGAATATCAGACTGTACCCATGGAGTTCCTCTACCATAAAATCGATGATCGTAAGGCGATTGCCGGTTATTCTCTTCCTATGACCATTAACACAAGAATTCCTGGTGATGGTTACCCACTTCAGGATGTTCACCCAAGCTTCAACTTATATCAGGCCCGGCCAGATGGGTTTGAACCCAAGGTAGGTGGGATGGATTTCTTTTCAGATGGTCGCATGGCAATCAGTACCTGGGATGCCGAAGGAGCGGTTTACATTCTTGATAACCTGAAGACAGATAACCCCGATGATATAACAATAACCAAAATTGCTCAGGGCCTTGCTGAACCTCTCGGTCTCAAGATCGTTAATGATGAGATCTATATTATGCAGAAACAAGAACTCACCAAGCTGGTCGATAACGATGGTGATCAGGTCATTGATGAGTATCTTACCATATGTGATGATTGGCGCGTATCAGCTAATTTCCATGAATTTGGTTTTGGACTGGAATATAAAGATGGATATTTCTATGCCTCACTGGCCACTGCAATTGATCCGGGAGGTGCCAGCACCCAGCCTCAAATCCCCGATAGAGGAAAGGTTATTAAAATGGCTGAAGATGGAAGCAGTATGGAATTTGTTGCAACCGGCCTTCGTACACCCAATGGGATTGGGTGGGGGTACAATGATGAACTCTTTGTCTGTGACAACCAGGGAGATTGGTTGCCTTCTAGCAAGGTGGTTCATATCACTGAAGGAGCTTGGTTTGGGTCGAGGTCTGTAGACTTCGAGGGTACAGCTTCTCTCACAGAGAAAAAGCCCTTGGTATGGTTGCCACAGGATGAGATTGGGAATTCTCCATCAACCCCCAGTTCTATCAACCTGGGACCTTATCAGAATCAGATGATCCATGGTGAAGTGACCCATGGAGGGGTGAAGCGAGTATTCGTAGAAGAGGTGGATGGTCAATTACAGGGAGCTCTGTTCAGATTTATCCAGGGGCTTGAAGCAGGTGTCAATCGCTTGTCGTGGAGTCCAGATGGCGATCTTTATGTAGGAGGAATAGGAAATCCTGGAAATTGGAGTCATGCCAATACACTGTATTATGGGCTACAACGTCTTGAATTCAATGATAACTCAACATTCGAAATGTTGGCGGTCAGAGCTAAGTCCGATGGGATTGAGATAGAATTTACGGAACCATTGGCTCCCGGCCAGGGATGGAATACGGATGATTATGAAATCAAACAATGGTATTATTTACCCACAATCAATTATGGTGGCCCCAAAATGGACCTTCAGTATCTGAATGTAAGATCCGCTAATGTCTCAGATGACAGGAAAAAAGTATTTCTTCAATTGGATGGAATGAAAGAGGATCATGTGGTCTATCTCAGGATTTTAAATCCCTTTGTAAGTGCTTCAGATCAAGACATCTGGTCTACAGAAATGTGGTATACCATGAATAGAATCCCAAGAAATAATCCGGGTTTCAAATCTACACCTCCACCACCAGTAGCTGATAATTCTCTTACAGATTGGGAGAAAGAAGCAGGATGGGAATTGTTGTTTGACGGAAACACAACCGATGGGTGGAGAAATTTTAAAAAGGAATCCATCGGGTCATCATGGAAGATCAATGATGGCGTTTTATATCTTGATTCGCAAAGAAAGGCTGATGGAGGATGGCAAGCTGAAGATGGGGGTGACATCATAACAGATCAGCCATATGAGAATTATGAGCTCTCCCTGGAGTGGAAGATCTCCAATTGTGGAAACAGTGGAATCATCTTCCACGTACAAGAATCCGATGAATGGGATTACGTATGGCAGACCGGACCAGAGATGCAGATCCTTGACAATACATGCCATCCCGACACCAAGTACCCAACCCACAGGGCAGGAGACTTATACGATATGATAGAAACTAAATACGTAACTGTAAAGCCAGCCGGAGAATGGAATAAGGTGCGTATATTGTCGGAGAATGGAAAAGTCACATTCTGGCAGAATAACCGTAAGGTTGTAGAATTCAACATGACAGGAGAAAAGTGGAAAGAAATGGTGGCCAATAGCAAGTTCAAGGATATGAAAGGCTTCGGAATGAATACCCTGGGGCATATAGCTCTGCAGGACCATGGGGACCCAGTGTACTTTAAGAATATAAAGATCCGGCCGCTTTGATTCGCCACTAAGGGCACTAAGATCACTTAGAAATGTTGACTAAGAAACTTGTAAATCAAATATCATACGAAGTAGTAGGTTGTGCCATAGCGGTACATAAAGAGCTTGGACCAGGTATGCTAGAAAGCATTTATGAGGATTGTATGTGCATTGAGTTTGAAGAAAAAGGTATAAAATTTCAACGGCAAGTCCCAATAGAGTTAAATTACAAAGGTAGAAAGATCAATAGGCAATTGAAGCTTGACCTACTTGTAGAAAATACAGTTATTGTTGAATTAAAAGCAGTTGAAATGATGAACCCTATATACACGGCCCAATTGCTTTCTTATCTCAATCAAGCTAAACTTCCGAAAGGGCTTTTAATTAATTTTAATGAAACAAATATTGTAAACACCATGATACCGCTGGTATCAAAATATTTTAAAAACTTACCAGACCAATAAAACCTAAGTGACCTCTGTGTCCTTAGTGGCAAATGAAAACATTATGGAGAACATCAACAAATCAAGACTTTTTACAGCGAGTTGTGTCGCATTAACCGTCACAGCAATGACCTTTGCCATCCGGGCAGGTATTATTCCCCAGCTTGGAGCTGAATTTGGCTTAAGTGACACACAGTTGGGTTATGTTAACTCAATGGCATTTATAGGGTTTCCGGCAGCAACCATCATTGGAGGCTTGTTATACAATTCTCTCGGGCCACGTGTATTAATGACCGTTGCCTTTGTATCTCATTTACTGGGATTAGTATTAACCATATTTGCCGGAGGATTCTGGGGATTATTGATTTCTACATTCTTTATTGGATTTGCCAATGGGTCCGT
>JABDLO010000472.1 GCA_013002995.1 Saprospiraceae bacterium
GTTGAAGGGTGAGTAAATAAAGCGGTTCCACCTTTGAGGGCTTTAATAGCCTTCCATGTGGAATCAACAGTTTCGTAAGCATAATTACTGACCACACCAGTTCCTTCTTTTCCTACACTTTCCTTCAACCCTGGTGTAGCATCCCAATCAATCTGAATTCCAGCTGCTACTACCAGGTATTGATAAGTGATCTCTTCTCCATTCTTCAGTTGCACAATATTCTTCTCAGGATCAAAACCAGAAACATATTCTTTTACCCAGGTTGCACCATCAGGAATATAATCAGCCATATTCCTTTCAGATTGTTCCTTTGGGAATACCCCAGCTCCCACGAGTGTCCATATAGGCTGATAATAATGTTTTTCTGCCGGATCGATGATCGCGATATCAAGGTCCGCGTTTTTATTTAATAATTGTGCAGCAACCGTCAATCCAGCTGATCCTCCTCCGACGATTACAATCTGATGATTTTTCATATGCAGTTTTATTTAATGTGATAGTATTCTATTATTAATAATTTCTATTGTTCATATCCTTTCCGAAAGCTTTGGCAAAATTGATCATGAAGCCTAGCATACCCTGCACTTCTTTGTCTTTTAGAACCCTCATAAGGGAAAAGATTCCACTTATTTTAGCCGGAGGAACAGTGTTAGCGTACTGATTCGCTTTCATAGCCGATTTCAGAAGATCCATATTTTGTGGTCCCATGAGATCTGTTCCTATTGCTACTTCATCAACAGTATCTACAGCCATAGCTACCAATCCTGGTATCTGGTCAGAAAGGGCTATCAATTGTTCAACCTTAGCCATGGTATTAGGATCTGTGAGTTTCTGGAAGAGATTTCCTAATCCATTCAGTCTTTCCTGTAATCCATGCTTTTGCTGGTTAGAGTTGAAGGCGATTTCATCAATGGTATCCGCTGCCATAGAAGTAAGCCCTGGAACCTGATCTGCAAAGTCAATTAATTTATTGATTCCCTGTAGTGTTTCAGGTCTGGAGATTCGCTTAAGTAATTCTCCGGCTGCATCTAATCTTTCCTGTATTGGAGCTTCTTTATCCGCTTGGGCAATGGTTTCATCGACCGTATCCATGACCATACTGACTAGTGGAGGTGCCTGATCTACCATAGAGGTTATCTTTTCGAGCATTTGCTCTATTCTGTCAAGTCTAGCTTCAATAGAAAGGGTAGTGGTTTCCATGATAAGGTAACTGTTTTGAGTATTGATGTAATTACTGATCTAAATATAATAATTTATATGATAATATATTCATATGATTTTGCAAAAAATAAAAAGCAACAGCCCCCTACTTGAATTGGATCTAGCAGGAAAAAACTTTTTTTTTGAGGACCGTTGCTGTATTAAATTTATAATGTTTTCTTAGCCAGATAGAAGTCTATGAGCTCGCATTCAGTATCGGCAAGCCGATCATCCATTTCTTTGAGGGTCTTAGGTGGAGGAACGATTACTTTTTCTCCTGGCCTCCAGTCAAGAGGCATAGCAACACCGTGTTTGTCACTGGTCTGAAGTGCAGTTAAAGCCCTAAGGATTTCATCCATATTTCTTCCTACATTGAGAGGGTAGTACATGATTAATCTAATCTTTCTTGCTGGATCAATAAAAAATACGGCCCTTACTGCAGCAGTTTCGCTCTCATTGGGTTGTAGCATGCCATATAATTTAGAAACCTTCATATCAATGTCTGCAATGATTGGAAAATCAAAATAGACACCGGTATTCTTTTTAACATTGTTTACCCATCCCAGATGAGCATGAACACTATCGATACTTAGTCCTATCAATTCAGTATCCAAAGCATCAAATTCTGGTTTTCTCTGGGCAAATCCACTCATTTCTGTGGTACATACCGGAGTGAAATCAGCAGGGTGAGAAAAGAGAATGATCCATTTGCCCTGAGCATGATTATGGAGATTGATCTTCCCGACTGTAGTCATTGCTGAAAAATTAGGTGCTATGTCACCTATTCTGGGCATAGCATAAGCCTTTACATTTTCTTCCATGAAATTTGATTTTTCTTTAATTAATATATCGTAACATAATGGCTTGATGCTGTAAAGGGGCCACAACTTAATGCAGCCCCTTAACTATCAATACATCAAAACAAAACAGCTCTTTTATAACTCCGTAACCTGCTCGACATACTCAGTCCGCTCAATAGGAGTTTCAACCATCTCTTTATATCCACCAGTTACATTGACCACATTGTTAATTCCTCTTGCCCTCAATATGGAGGCAGCAATTAAGGATCTATATCCAGTGGCACAATAGAGATAATACTTTGTATTCTTCTTAATTTCTGCCATATTCTGGCTGATAAAATCAAGTGGGAAATTTTCTGAACCTACTGCGTGTTCGGCATCATATTCGCTTTTCTTTCTCACATCCAGAACAGCCATATTTTTGTAATCCATTTCAGATAGCTGTGTACCTGAAAGCTCCTCAACATATTCTATATCTTCTTTAGCTTCTTTCCAGGAGTTAAACCCTCCTTCCAGGTAACCGATAGGATTGTCATACCCCACTCTTGCAAGCCTTGTGATGACCTCATCAACTTTGTTGTTATCAGCAACGAAAAGAATCGGTTGCTTCAGATCGGTGATCAATGCTCCTACCCAAGAGGCAAAACTTCCGTCCAAACCAATAAAAATGGAACCTGGGATGTAACCTTTAGAAAATTGATCTCTGTCTCTAGTATCGAGCACCAATGCTTCTTCCTCGGCCCATGCAGCTTTAAATGCGTTGACACTTAGTGCATGTGTACCTCTTTCCTTAACTTTATCAAATGACTCATAACCCATTTTATTCATCATTGCATTCTTAGGAAAATATTGTGGAGGTGTAACCAAACCCGTCAAGACCTCCTTTATAAATTCCTCTTTGGACATGTCAGCTCTCAGTGCATAATTGGTCTCTTTCTGAAGTCCCAGGGTTCCAAATGTTTCTTTTGCCATTTTCTTTCCACATGCAGATCCGGCGCCGTGTCCTGGATAAACAATTAGGTCATCTGATAATGGCATAATTTTATTTCTCAAGCTGTCATATAACATGCCTGCTAAATCTTCTTCTGTTATTTCACCTTGTTTTATGGCAAGGTCAGGTCTGCCTACATCTCCCAGGAATAATGTGTCTCCTGTAAATATTGCGTAATCATTTCCTTCTTCATCTTTCAATAAATAGGTAGAACTTTCCATAGTATGACCCGGAGTGTGTAATACAGTAATGCTCACATTACCTACTTTCAACACTTCCCCGTCTTCAGCCACTTTAGCATCAAAATTAGGTTGAGCAGTAGGGCCATATACTATTGTTGCTCCGGTTTTCTTTGCAAGATCCAAGTGACCAGAGACAAAGTCAGCATGAAAATGTGTTTCTAAAACATACTTTATCTTTGCTTCATCTTTTTTTGCTCTTTCAATGTAAGGATCCGTTTCTCTGAGTGGGTCGATAATTATTGCCTCCCCATTGCTTTCTATGTAGTAAGCGGCCTCAGCCAGGCATCCGGTATAAATTTGTTCTACTTTCATTGCTTACATTTGTTAGTGTTATCAATATTTAGAGCCTAAGTACATTCTTAACAAACAATATATGATCATTATTTCATATAATCAAATATATTGCTCTTTAGATGATGTCAAATATATTATGAGCTATACTTATTTTCTGTGAAGAATATCACAAACAGAACTGATATATATCAATGATAAGATTGAAGGGTAATTTCTTCCTTGGACTCCGGAAGCGAACCTTCAACCAGGGCATATTTTACTGCATTATCCAGATTCATGAAAAAATGTTCCTTACCCAGTTCATCAACCAGGTGTGATTTTTCAAGGATATCTCTTACAGGGCCAATCACCCCACTTAACAATAGGGTAATACCTCTACCAGATAATTCTGTGTTTAGGTTTTTTAAAAATTGAACAGCAGTACTGTCCATATGAGAAACACTCTCAGCATTCAATATCAGGTATTTTACATCTGTAGCCTTACCTTCAATTTTGTCTTCTATGATCTCCTTTAATGAATCGATATTAGCAAAATAGAGTTGTGCGTCAGGCCTAAGGATGATGATATCATCATAGGTTTCTAAGTCAGAAAACCTCAAAATATTTCTAAATGTATTGGTATCTTTTACTTTACCAAGTTCAGCAATATGGGGTCTGGAAGTTCTGAATATCAACAATCCCAATGATAAAGCAACACCTATACCAATCCCCATTTCAATACCTAAAGAAGATGTGGCCAGAAAGGTGAGCAACAATAATATGAAATCAGTCTTATCCACCTTCCACAAATGAATGGCTTCTTTATAATCTATCAATCCGAATACTGCCACCATAATGATAGATGCTAGAACGGCATTGGGTAGGTAATAAAAAAGCGGTGTAAAAAACAATAAGGTAATTACGATAAGTACAACGCTGATTATAGAAGCCATCCCTGTTTTAGCTCCTGCATCATTGTTGACGGCCGTTCTGGAAAATCCTCCGGTAGTAGGATAGGACTGAAAGAAGGATCCTCCGACATTGGCAAGTCCCAGTGCAATCAATTCCTGGTTGGGATCAATTTTGTAATTGTTGTGCTTGGCTTGAATGGCCTTTGCTACAGCAATGCTCTCCATAAAACTTACGAGTGCAATTGCGAGTGCGATAAATATCAAGGAAGACCAGGCATTCATATCAAAACTTGGCATTGAAAAACCTGGTAATCCTTCAGGTACTGTACCTACAATTTTTACCCCTGATTCATGAAGATTAAATACAGATACAACAAGAATGCTTAGTACCACAACGACAAGTGCAGCAGGAAATGATTTTTTTATTCTTTTTATCAATATTATCAAAGCAATGCCACCAAGTCCAATGAGAAGTGTAGGGATATGAGTGAGGTTAATGGATTTTATGGCATTAATAATGATTTCATGAATGTGGTGACTTCTGGGTAGGCTGATGCCTAGTAGATGCTTCAACTGACTCAATCCTATAATTAGGGCAGCGGCAGAAG
The DNA here is from genome assembly GCA_013002995.1 of Saprospiraceae bacterium. Lineage (GTDB taxonomy): Bacteria > Bacteroidota > Bacteroidia > Chitinophagales > Saprospiraceae > JABDLO01. Next base: position 5,026 of record JABDLO010000472.1, read on the forward strand.
TAAAGCCACTGATTACCGGGTGTGAAAGGAATCTTACCAGGAAACCTAGTCGAAAGATTCCCAGCAAAAACTGTATGAGACCTACAAGAAGAGCCAATGTAATGGCTAAAAGAATGTATGTATCCGTTCCTGACTCAGCCATTGCAGCTATTCCAGTTGCTGTCAATAATGAAACCATGGCGACAGGACCCACTGCCAGCTGGCGTGAAGTTCCCAGGAAAGCATAAATAATTATTGGAATGATTGAAGCATACAATCCATATATAGGAGGGAGGCCTGCAATCATTGCGTAAGCCATACCCTGGGGGATCAACATAATCCCGACAGTAATTCCTGCAGAAAAATCCCCTTTAAGGTCAGACTTTTTATAGTTTTTTAACCATTCCAGACTTGGAACTCTCATCTTTATCCACTTTTTCAATTGAATCAGAGAATATCAATCCTATTTCTCTTTAGCTCAATCATACCACTGTTTTCTAGCTTTTTAAGCAATCGGGACACTGCTTCTCTTGATACATTGAGGTCATCAGCGATCTGCTGGTGCGTTGATAGGATTGAGTAACTTCCTGTAGCAGCCTTTCGGGCATGAAGGTATTCCATCAATCTTTCGTCCAACTGCTTAAAAGCTATCGTATCAATTGTCTTTATTAATTCTAACATTTTTGCATCATAAGTCATCATGATGAAATTTTTCCAGCTTTGATATTTGGTCATCCATTGGTCCATATATCTTACTGGAATGCCTATAAGGACAACATCTTCCTCTGCCTCAGTTCTGATCATGCTTTTCTTATCCATCATACAACAGGTAAATGACATGGAGCAAGTATCTCCAGCATTGATATAATAAAGAAGAATTTCCTTGCCTTCTGTGTCATCTTCACGTAATACTCTAACTGATCCTTCAATAACAAGAGGGACGAGTCTTACATAGCTGCCATAATTCATAATCACCTCACCTGCATTGAAGTGCATTATTTTCCCGACCTGGGATATTTCTTCAATAAGCTCTTTTTCAGCCAATTGAGGAAAGGTTTTGTAAAGAATATCTGTAATGTTTTGAGTTGATAGATCCATAAAAATTGATTTAATTATCGATGTCTGATTTCACATCGGAATATTTATGTATAATTTCTGTTAATGTTCTTGTAGACTGCATTCCTGACTGTCTCCAGAGTGCTTTTCCGTTTTTGAATAGAATAAATGTTGGTACACCTCTTATGGATAGATTATTGGCAAGAACCCTGTTTTTGTCTACATCAATTTTCACGATCTTAGCTTCATTACCTACTAATCCTGCAACCTCTTTTAGTATCGGTGCCATTGCTTTACAAGGTCCACACCATTCAGCAGAAAAGTCGATTAATGTTGGGCGATCAGAATTGATCAAATCTTCAAAATTCATTTTTTTACTCATGACATTTCTAGTTTATTGATGGTCCAAAAGTAAACATATGTCATCGTTCAATATGTGATAATGGTCACATCTTCACGTTATCAGTCTTCCTCATCTAAGCCCTGATCGAGGTTGTATACCTTCTTAAATCCTGAATTTTTAAGCAGTGTACAGACTCGTAAACTTCTTCTTCCTGTCTTGCAATATACATAATATGTCCTTTCAGGATTGAGTGATTCGATGTCCTCGCTTAAGGTTCTGGATAAATAATTGAAATTAATTGCATTTTCCAAGTGATCACCCTCAAATTCATCTGGAGTCCTTACATCAAGAATAATGGCATCAGGGTCGACCTTAATTGCCTTTATAAATTCTTCATTGCTGATATTATTAAGGGTTGCCTTGATCATCTGCCATCGCAACACTTTGCAAGAGTTGTCTTTACGCTGACCAGAATTGTCCATTGCCTTTACTGATTTAAGTAGTATAACGATTTTTCCGGCTTTAAAGGTCTTTTAAACCACAATGGCCTTCTTAATCCTTCAGGACCAGGAGCCGGTCTTGTCATTTCTAACCACTCTTTGTAGACTTCATGAGCTTTTTTGGTATCAACCATGATGTCTCCATATTGATCATCTTTTCCAGGCTTTTCTATCCGTACTCTTTGATGCCAGCAATGCATACCACTTATTGGGTCAGGATGCACAGCATGTGTAATATTTTGATGAACACCTCCGTCTGCCCAGAATATCCGTGAACTATCGGCATCTTTACTCTTAAATGGCTTGACCCCAGACTTGGTATTCATTTTCCATTTACCGGGTTCAGGATTTACAATATTTACAGTATTGGTAGCCCAACGATTTCCCTGATCTTGATCTCTTCTCCATCTTCCCAGGTGATGAGAGCACGCAACTACTCCTGGTTTCATACCTTCAGTAACCCACACCTTATCTACAAAGTAGCCAATATCAGTATTCATCTTTACCAGGTCTCCGGTTTTGAATCCCCATCTTGCAGCGTCTTTAGGATGCATCCAGATTGGATTTCTATTAGCGATTTCAACAAGCCATTTGGCGTTGCCGGATCTTGAATGTATCAATGTGGGTAATCTGAAAGTAGGTACCAGTACATATTCTCCCTTTTCCTTATCAAGAACTTCATTGTGGATGTGGCTCTTGATGTAAGTCGGTAAAGCATATTCAGGCCATTTCCAGTCTACCATTGTCTGCGAGAATAACTCATTTTTCCTTGATGGGGTAGGGAAGCCAACCATCGGTTTTCCATCCACCATAATACCTATCTCTTTGCCATCTTTTCTGATGACTCCTGAGTCAGGATCAACATCAGTACCTTCCATCATATCTGCAGAAATTCCCTTTTCATTCTGTTTGTAAGTGTGAGGTTTGACCTCAAAGGCACCATACTTCTTCATATATTCCAGCTCTGTGATACCCTCTTTTCGGGCAGCCTCAGGCAATCCTTCTGTATTTTCAAATATATACTGATAATATTCATCAATATTGATCTTCTCACCTGGACGATAAGGGGATTCAAAGTGTTTCCTAATACCCAATTCCCCATCAGGATCTATTCTCCAGCTTAATTCAATCCAAAATTCATCTTCTTCCCATACCTCTCCTGGATTAACCTCATAAGTAAAGGTGACTTCTTTTCCTGCACGTCGTGCAGCTTCTCTCAATACTGGTTGTCTGAATGCGATCCATTGTCCACTGTGGGTGGCATAGCTGTTGAGGTCATGTCGCTCAGCAGAGTGCCCCATAGGCAATACATAATCAGCAAAGAAAGCTGTTTCATTCCATGTAGGAGTAAGAGCTGCATGAAGACCGAAGAGGTTTTCATCCATAAACGCTTCCATCCAGGTAAATCCATCCGGATATGTCCATACCGGATTAAATACTCTTGAAAAATACACATCCATCTTTCCTCTTCCTTCTTTCAGGAAGTGAGGCAATAAGAAGCTCATCTCAAAGAAAGATAAAGGATATTCATCAGGGAAGTGTAATTCATTCCAAAACTTCTGTGGTGGCGGCACATCAAAGAACTTGGGCTTGAACTTGCTCCAAGTATTTGGAGATGTTCCTCCTTTAGTTCCCACACTTCCTGTTATGACATTGAGGAAATGTAAGGTCCTGGATACACACCACCCTCCTAGATTTCCACTTGCAGCACTTCGCCAGTTATGAGTGGCAAATCGCTCACCAGCTTCTCCAATTTTTATTGCAACTTCTCGTATGGTAGATGCTGGAACTCCACTTTCTTTTTCAGCAAATTCAGGAGTGTATTCTTCATATTCATTAATTAGGCATTGAATGAATGTGTCAAAATCCGGTGATTTGTCAGCATGTTTCTTTGACATGTACTCATCCCAGTTGACCCACTTATGCATGTAATCCCTATTGTATAACCCTTCCTCTAGTATGATTTTGGCCATGGCTAGCAGTACTGCAGCTTCCGTTCCTGGATAAGTAGGCATCCAATAATCTGACATACTGGCGGTATTGGATAAACGAGGATCCATGGTTGCCAGTTTGGCTCCCTTCATTTTTCCTTCAATAATACGCTGGGCGTGAGGGTTAAAGTAGTGACCACTCTCTAAGTGTGCAGATATCAATAAAATAAATTTAGCATTGGCATGATCAGGTGATGGCCTATCATGACCGTACCAGATATTATACCCAAATCTTGCACCTGAGGAGCAGATATTAGTATGGCTATTGTGTCCATCAACTCCCCAGCCTTGAAGTACTCTATTGGCATATCCTTCATGTCCCGGACGTCCTACGTGGTATGCAATTTCATTATTCCTTCCTTCCTGGATGGCCTTACGTATGCGAGCTGCTATTTCGTCCAGTACCTTATCCCAGGTAACTCTTTCCCATTCACCTTCTCCTCTTTTTCCTTTCCTTTTAAGGGGATATAATATTCTATCCGGATCGGTGATCTGGTTGATGGTAGCAGGCCCTTTGGCACAATTTCTACCCCTACTTCCCGGATGATAAGGGTTTCCTTCAAATTTTCTGATTTCACCATTTTCCTTATCTACATATGCCGTTAAACCACAGGCACTTTCACAATTGAAACAAGTGGTGGGAACAATGGTATAGGCTCTCTTTTCTTTGCGGGGCCAGGATGTAGCTTCATATTCTTCCCAGTGATCCCATTGTTCCATAGGAGGATAATCGGTCTGCATACCTTCATCTGCAATTCTTCCTACAGATCCCGTATCATGACCATTGTGAAGGTTATCAATGATTCCTATCTTCTCAGCTATCTTTTCAATTAAAGAAGGTTTTTTATATCCCATTGCTTGATTCTAATTATGATAATGAAATGGTCTGAGGTGCTTCCACCCATATGTGTTCTGTACAGTAGATTCCTATGAGTACTAAAATTCCTGAAATCCCAATTGCAACGCTTGAAGGATCAAAGAATAACCAGATTAATGGAATGAGATTACCGACAAGAACGACTCCCACCCAGAATAGGTTTTTATACCTTCCTTTTACAATCATATCGACAGTGGTTGCTGCATCGGCAGTCGGGTGTGTTGTCAATAATTCCGAAGCCATAGTGAACAGATTAATGATAATTCCTACAATCATTACTGTACCTGCAAATCCCGTAAGGTTACCTTCGATAGGAGTGATAATCTGTACGATGGCATAAGCAGCAGCTCCAGCCATAAAACTATGGATAACCATGTGTATTGCCAGGGTAGGGCTCTGCCAGAAATCTCTTCCTTTTGCCTGTGCAAAAAGAAATGCCGTATATACTGCGACTAACAATCCAGCTACAAATGTGATCCATCTCAACACCCCAATTCCTGCTGTAATTTGTAACCATGTAGCTAATCCATAAAGCGTCAACAATCCTCCAAATGCTGTAATGGCATAACCACCTCTTACCAACCAGGATTTCCATTGAGGCCTCAGGAGTACATATGCAAAACGCTTAGGCTGATCAAGATCTTTAATCAGCAATATCCCCGTTAAGGTCAGAAATACCAATCCAATCCCTATTGACAACATGGATGTTTTGGCAGTAAATTGTGATGAACCGAACAACCAACCTATGAATGGAAATAAAAATGCACCTGCTGAAATGGCTTTGGTCCATACATAAGCGGATACTTCCCATCCCCATAGGATGCCTTTAGATGGGGTGTCATAGACACTCTTTTTCTGTTCCATCAACGCTTCTACACTAGTCTTTCCTTCTCCATTTTTATAGGAAGGATCTTTCATCAGTAACTCTGTAACTACATCACCATTGGAGAAAGCCATTTTCTCAGCTTCCTTGGCAAAGTGTCCCACTCCTCTTGCCTGTGAGCTCCAGAGGGTTCCTTCCGTTTTAGTAGCAACAGAAGGGATGAGTGATGCGTCATCAGCATCAATGTAGAACAGATTAGGTACTGTACCTTTTTCAGGTTTTCGAACTTTGGCAGATTGACGAGCCAACAATTGCGATATTTCTGTTTCAGGATTTTCCATATCCCCCGATATGATGGCATGCTCCGGACACACATTAACACAAGCAGGTTCTAGTCCTACATCAATCCTGTGAGCACAATAATTACACTTAGCTGCAGTATGTGTTTCAGGATCAATATACAATGCATCGTAAGGACAGGCTTGCATACATGATTTACATGCGATACACCTTCTGTTGTCAAAGTCAACGATGCCATCATCTCTTATGAACAGTGCTTCCACCGGGCAGATTTCCACGCAAGGTGCATCTGTACAATGATTACACCGCATGACTGAAAATAATCTCCGGCTATTAGGGAATGTACCCTTTTCCACTTGCTTGACCCAAGTTCTATTGACACCAACCGGGACCTGGTGTTCTGACTTACAAGCTGTGGTACATGCATGACATCCGATACATTTTCGATTGTCAATAACAAATCCGTACTTCATCTACTATCGCAATTGTTGGTTTTAAATTACTTCTTTAAGGAAGGACATGTCCCTTCCATCGGCATTCCTGATTCTTTAATATCATCAAACTTTCCGTGTACATTGATCAAATTCCTGAACCCTCTGGCCTGTAAAATTGAACAGGCGATTGTGGATCTATTTCCACTCATACAATGTAAATAGTATTTTTTATCAGGATTGATCTCCGCCATGTTTTCATTGATGTAATCCAACGCAAAATGTTGAGCATCAATCACATGACTGGCTCCCCACTCACCTGGTTTTCTCACATCTACAACATTAATAGAATTATCTTTTTTGTATGTTTCGACAAATTCATCGACTGAAATCGTCTCTATAGTATCTACTTCTTTACCGGAATCCTTCCATGCTTCAAAACCTCCTTTCAGATAACCAATAGCATGGTCATATCCGACTCTTGCTAATCTCTTCACCGCTTCTTCTTCTCTGCCAGCAGGTGTAATGAGGATGATCTTTTGTTCAAGATCAGGTATTAAAGCACCTACCCAAGGAGCAAAACTTCCATCAAGACTGATGTATATTGATCCGGGAATGTGACCTTTAACGAAAATCTCTTGGTCCCTTACATCAAGCATCAATACGTCACGCTCTTCAGCCAATACTTCAAATTCAGCCGGGGAAAGTGGCTGTGCTCCTCTTTCCAATACGGTGTCAATACTTTCATACCCCGTTTTATTCAACTTGGCATTCTTAGCAAAATACTGCGGAGGAGGCATTAATCCATCAGTTACTTCTTTAATGAATTCATCCCTAGTCATATCAGGTCTTAGGGCATAATTGGTTCTTTTCTGATTGCCTAGAGTATCCCAGGTTTCAGAACTCATATTCTTGCCGCATGCAGATCCGGCTCCATGAGCAGGATATACAATGATATCATCTGGCAAAGTCATGATCTTATTCCTTAGACTATCAAATAACCATCCAGCCAGGTCTTCCTGTGTTAATCCGGTAGCTTTCTGTGCTAAATCAGGACGACCTACATCTCCTATAAATAAGGTGTCTCCTGTAAATATGGCTTGTTCTTTACCATTTTCATCAAACAATAGAAAGCTTGAACTCTCTGGTGTGTGACCAGGAGTGTGTAGCACTCTAATCGTCAATTTTCCCACCTTAAATTCTTCACCATCGGTGGCAGTATGTTTTTCATACTCAGTAGGTGAATTAGGCCCATATACAATCTGTGCTCCTGTCTTATTGGCTAAATCTACGTGCCCAGAAACGAAATCTGCATGGAAATGTGTTTCAAAGATGTACTTAATTTTTACGCCTTGTTCCTCTGCTTTTTTAATGTAAGGTGATGTTTCTCTAAGTGGATCTATAACTGCTGCCTCTCCATCGGAATGAATGAAATATGCTCCCTGAGCAAGGCATCCAGTATATATCTGTTCAATGTTCTTCATCATGATAGCTCTTTTTTAAAATTAAATATTAGGAAATAAAAGAGTAACGATCAAAAATATGAGATAATGTTCATATATTCAAATATTTGATTGATCTTCCTCTGGATTATGGATGCAAAATGAGAATATTTTATTTTTGTGTCTGTGAGATAGATCACGTAGGCTTAAAGTGAAGCAATGAAAATTAAATGTTTTGGTATTTCAAGAGATATAACCGGTGCAGATGAAGTTGAAATTGACATTTCATCCAATGGGATATCTGTGAGTAAATTAAAAAGTGAATTGCTGGAGTCCTATCCTGGCCTGTCCATGGTAAGCCAGTTTTTTATTGCAATAAATCATGAATACGGAGGGAAAAATGACATCATTAGAAATGATGATGAAATCGCCATTATCCCCCCGGTAAGCGGAGGATAGTATGAAGAAAAATCTATTAATATCTGATCGGTCCCTCTCATTGGACCAATGTTATGATTTCATTTTGTCAGATGAATGTGGCGGCAATGCCATCTTCGTTGGTACAGTCAGGAATCACAATAAAGGAGAAAGTGTCAAGCATCTGGATTTTGATACTTACGAAGCAATGGCGTTGAAAGTAATGGGGGAAGTCGCAGATGAAGCTATTGAGAAGTATGACATAGAAAAGATAGCACTTCATCACCGCAAGGGAATGGTAAGCATCAGAGAAAAGGCTGTTATAATTGCTGTTTCCTCAGCCCATCGTGATGCTGCATTTCAGGCATGCCGTTATGCAATTGATGAATTAAAGAAAAGAGTACCCATCTGGAAAAAGGAATATTTAGAGAATGGGTCTTACTGGGTTAATGCCCATCCTTAATACTTTGTCTGTGTTTCTTTACAGCCTTAATTCCACCTTTAAGGCTTAAGATGGTATGATCCGGGTG
>JABDLO010000480.1 GCA_013002995.1 Saprospiraceae bacterium
CTTCTGGACAGATAAACTCAGGAGACAAACTTCCACCAGAAAGAAAACTCGCTGAAAAGTTTGGTGTAGGCAGAACCCATGTCAGGGATGCCATTAGAAAATTAGAATTTTATGGTATAGTAAGGACTTTCCCACAATCAGGCACAGTAGTGGCAGGATTGGGGATCACTGCATTGGAAGGATTGATCTCAGATGTTTTACAGATAGAAGAGACAGACTTTAAATCATTGGTAGAAACGAGAGTGCTCCTGGAAATTGATGGTGCAAGAAAAGCAGCAGAAAGGAGGACCTCTGATGATATCTTAATGCTGAGGAAGGCTTTAAATGCCTATGAAGAGAAGGCATCGGAAGGAGTTCCTGCCATAGAAGAAGATCTATTATTCCATCTCAAAATTGCAGAAGCAAGTAAGAACAAGGTACTCATGTCTTTATTATTGGTGATTACTCCCGATATACTCAAAAACTATAATGCTTTAAAAGTATGTTCTGCAGATGCCAATATGAAAATTATTGAAGAGCATAGAGAAATCATGAGGTGTATAGAAAAGCAAGATGTTGCCGGAGTAGAAAAAGCAATGAAGAAACATCTCAGCGACGTAACAGAATTCAGTGCCACCCTCACTGCTTAATGAATATTCCCTTAATCAACTGAAATCAATATGAAATCAATTAGAGACAGCTAAAAAAATGGATCATACCAGCAAGCATGATCCACCAATTTAAAATACCATTCCAATTCCCTAAGAATTGATGATCTAATAAAGTACGGCAATACAGCTTAGATCAAAATTCATCCTGACGATCTAGTAATGACTAGATCCTCGAAGGGCTTTTTTGGTAATTCTAAAAAAGAATTTTCAACAATAAAACTAATCATTTCAAATGAATATCAATCTATTTAAATCAAAATTGCTTTTGCACAAATCGCTATTGATGCTATCGATGCTATTAATAGGATTCGTCGCTCCACGCGATGTATTGGCATCAGATCCAATATTATCATCTGAAGAAATTACGGTGAGTGGATCTGTAACTGACGACCTTGGTGAACCACTTATCGGGGTAAATATTTTAGTAAAAGGACAAAGCAGAGGAGCCATTACAGATTTCGATGGAAACTTTACCATCGATGTAGAGCCAGGAGATATACTCGTTTTTTCATATGTAGGGTATATTGAAAAGGAGGTTGTGATAGGAGATCAGACAACCATTAACGTAGTGCTGCTTACTGATGCCCAGACCCTTGATGAAGTAGTGGTCATCGGATATGGAACTCAAAGGAAATCTCATTTAACTGGTTCTATATCTAAGGTAGAAAACAAGAAATTAGATCAATTGCCTGTAGCAAGAGTTGATGAAGCGCTCATAGGTCAGGTTTCCGGAGTGAACATTCAAGCAACAAATGCAGAAGCCGGAGCTGCACCTACGGTAACCATCCGGGGATTTGGATCTATCAATGCCAATTCAGGCCCTGCAGTAGTCGTGGATGGTCTTGTTGTTGACTCTGACTTTCTGGGAAATCTGGATATGAATGACATTGCATCCTTTGAAGTTCTGAAAGATGCTGCTTCTGCTGCGATATACGGTAGTGAAGGATCCAATGGTGTGATTATGATTACAACCAAAAGTGGTCAGGAAGGTGAAACCAAATTCAGTTATGAAACTTATGTGGGAAGGAAAGATGCATTTGGTAGCGATCCTTATCGTAAAAGTACCAGGGAATGGGCTGATTTTGAATTGGCTCAAGCTGGCTTCCTTACCAATAATACTCAATATGCCCTGCAATTGGTAAATGAAACTGGTGTTGACAGAGATTGGCAGGACGTATTTTTTGATGGTGGATATATGTCAAGTCATTCGTTTTCAGCAAGAGGTGGAAGTGGTGCAACTACCTATAGTGCTTCATTAAGGACATTAGGTGATCAAGGGGTTGTCCTCACCGATGACTACAGGTTGTATGCTGGAAATATAAAAATGGATACCAGGATCACCAATGATTTGAAGTTTGGATTTAAGATCAATCCATCTTATACAAAACGAAGAAGGTTGCCAACTTCAGTCCATAATCCTATCAGACAATCTCCATGGTTGCTCATCTATCATACAGAAGAAACCATAAAATATGTGGATAGAGATGAATACCCGGATGTTCAGGTAGGAGATTATTTTTTGGAAGATCATCTGGATAATATTGACATTGACCCTAGTGATGATCAAGGATCTAGTAGGCCACGTACCTCAGGTGATATGAATCCTTATGCTCAATTTGTTGAAAGAGAACACTATGAGTATAATACTAAACTGTTGACCTCGACGTATTTAAGTTATAAACTTGCGGACGGGATAATAGCCAAATCATCACTTGGTATAACTAATGAAAATCGAAAGAGAACAAGGTATGATGGCGTACTTCACCATGCTTCAGGTACATCCAGGGCTCAATATAATTTACAAAATAGAGTCCAGAACAGGATAATTTTTGATAATACAATCTCTTTTAACCGGGAGTATGACAAGCAAAGTCTTAATGTCCTGGTCGGAGGAACTTTTCAAAAAAGAAGTGCGGAAAATGGCATAGTAACGGGCTCCGGATATACCAATGATTTATTAAAAAACTTGCAAGGGGCAACGATTATATCTGAATTTGAGGAAGTCAACTATGAGAAAAATAAGATAGGTTATTTTGGTAGGGTTAATTATGTGTATGATAATAAATACCTGTTAAATGCCTCTTTCAGACGAGATGCCAGTTCAGTATTTGGTATTGATTCTAAGTGGGGTAATTTCCCTGCTGTGTCTGTAGGTTGGAATGCACATAATGAAAGTTTCTTAAGTAGTGGCGACTTATTGAGTAGATTAAAATTTAGAGTAAGTTATGGACTTACAGGTAATGAGAACTTTAGTGTAGGAGATGATGTCGTGAATAATTATCCATATTTGGCATTGTTAAGTACTTCCCCTGCTATTACTCAAGGTGGTATTACAGCTGGTGTTTCACCACTTAGTATTGCAAATCCACTTTTACAATGGGAAGCATCAAGAGAATTCAATCCTGGAATTGATTTTGGATTTAGTGGTAACAGGGTCCTGGGTTCAATAGATTATTACGAAAGGACAAGTGATAAATTGTTATTAGAAAATCCGGTCTCATACATTACAGGCTTCGATGCTGGTATTGTTAATTTAGGTGAGGTGAGGAATAGTGGATTTGAGTTCGAACTGCGAACCATTAATTTTACCAGTAGAGATTTCAGATGGGGTACAACATTGATTGCCTCAACCAATCAGAATGAGTTAATCAGTTTTGGTGAATCTGATGGACAGATTACCGTAGACGGATGGGGAAGAAATTCACAATGGATTAACTCTGTAGGTAATCCCATATCATCTTTTTATGGATATGTTGTTGATAAACAATTGTCTGAGCAATATTATGACTCACCTTACATACCTATTAACGGTTTATCTGAAGATGTAATCGTAAAAGATTTAAACGGTGACGGTTTGATTTCTGAAGCAGACAAGACCATCCTTGGAGATCCATATCCAGACTTAATATGGAGTCTTACCAATGAAGTTGCATTTGGAAATTTTGATTTGTCTGTTATGATACAAGGCAGTCTTGGTGCTCAAGTTAGAAATGTTGGGGATCAATATTTCTTCACTCATTGGCAAGGTAGTACTACTGACATTCAGAGAGTAGTTGATGATGGAATCATTTCAGATGCTTCATTCTTGCAACAAAGAGTACACACTGATGACATCGTACAAAGTGCGGGATACTTTTCATTAAGGAATGTAAACTTTGGTTATACATTCACTGATGATCAATTAACCAGATTTGGCTTAAGTGGTCTACGACTATATGTTTCAGGTCAGAATTTGATTTATAAAACTTCAGATGAATATAACGGATTCAACCCTGAATTTATCGACGGTAATAACACACCTATTACCTATGGTTCTCAGAGGGCAGGTACACCTTTATTCCGGACTTTCACAGCCGGACTAAACGTTCAGTTTTAATCTTAAGCAACAAAAAAATAGAATAATGAAATATTTTAAATATATAACTCTTACGGCGATAGGACTGTTTTTCTATTCCTGTGAAGATGAGTTTTTAAATCCATTACCAGATTCTGCCATTGTGGTAGACGCATTCTTCTCCTCTGATGACGATGTTAAAGCTGGAATTATAGGAGTATATGATGCCATACAGGGTGTCAATGTAAATACCGAGTCCAACACTACTCGTTTTAATAGAGGTGTTCAGTTTGAATTTATGGTGACTGAAATGCGTAGTGATAATACAAGAACCGCTACGCTTGAAGGATCAAGAGCCGATTTTCATCGGTATAGGGTCGATCCCATCAATATACAATCAGAAGATTATTATCAATCGATGTACGAGATTATTTTCAGGGCAAATAATATCTTGAACTATATTGGTGTTGCCGATGAAAACAACCAGGCCGCTTATACAGCTGAAGCGAAATTTTTAAGAGCATTTGCCTACTTTAATTTAGTGCGATTGTATGGAGATATTCCTTTAGTAACGCAAGTAGTGGGCCCTACGGAAAGTGAATTGCTATTCACCAGAGTTGATGTAGCGACGGTATATCAGCAAATAGTTGCAGATCTTCAAGAGGCTGTTGATAATTTAGATAACAGCTTTAAGTCCAGAGCATCTAAAGCAGCAGCTCAAGGAATACTTGCACAAGTTTATTTAACGCAACCAAGCCCTGATTATCCAGCTGCTCAGCAATTGTGCGAGGCAATCATTAATAGCGGGGAATTTAGTTTACAGGACGATTTTCATGATGTATTTTACGATGAATTGAATGACGAAATAATTTTTGCTATTCAATATGAATTTGGAAATGTACAGGAGAGTCAAGGATTTTCAGCTGAATTCACAGCTACCATCCGCCAGGGAAGACAGGACGGCTTAAATATCGTCAATGACAATCTTGTAGCTGACTTTGTTCAATATGGAGGAAACAGAACCGAAGTATCTTATATAACTTATCCAAGTTATACAGAAGTTACAAAATACTTACCTGAAGGATCTGATTTATCTAGTTTCCCACCTACTTATGGTTTGAGTCCGGGGAATGCTGGAAATGATGTCATTGTATTGCGATATGCAGATGTATTGTTAATGCATGCAGAAGCTATTTTAGCAGGTGGCGATCAGTCATCAAATGGAAGTGCAATAGAGTCTTATATGAAGGTTAGGGAGAGAGCAGGATTTGATCCTGTAGCTGACCGTCCTTCAACACTTACCAAAGAAGCACTACTTGTAGAAAGGCGGGTAGAGCTGGCATTCGAAAATAAAAGATTCTTTGATCTATTGAGATTTGGGGTTGCTGATGCTGTCCTCAGTGCTCACGCTACCGAAAATGGATATACTGATTATAATGCTAGGAAATTATTATTACCAATCCCGGCAAGAGAAATAAACTTGAGCAATGGACTATTAACGCAAAATCCAGGTTACTAAACTTAAATGTCAGAAAAATGAAAAAAGATAATAATATAATTAAAGCAATGAGAATCTTCCTTTGCTTTTCAATAGTCCTCTTGTTTGCAGGCTGTACAGATTTATTTGAGCCTGACTTGCCAGAGACCAATTCCCAGCCTGATACGATTTTTCCTACGGCCAATTTTTCTTATGCTTCCACTATAGAGGATTTCAGAACGATTAAATTCACAAACTTATCCAGTGAAGCAGTTACTTACGAGTGGGATTTTGGTGGTGGTAATACAACGACTGAGAAAGATCCAATTTATACATTTGAAGCAGGAGAAGGCACTTATCCGGTTACCTTATCGGCCAGTGATGCAAATGGAGAAACTGGCTCAACAACCATAGAGGTGATGGTAGTAGAAGGTCCTTTTCAACCAGTTATTCAAGAACCAGGTTTTGAAGATAACACATTACCTGATGGTTCCGGTGATGGACGAGATTCCTGGAGGAACAATGATTTGGGTGGTGTAATTCAGATTACAGGAAGTCCTGTAACATTTGGATCTCAAGGAGCCAAACTACCTAACGATCAATCTCGTATTGGGTATCAAGAAATTACAGTGGAACCCAATACCAATTATGACTTGAGGTTTTATTATACTATGGTAAGCGATCCTACCGATCCCTGGTTAACTGTAGCAGTATTGGGAGTAACTCAGACTGGACCTTATGCTGATCGCGAGGAAGCCATTGCAGGAACGATAGCATCAATTACAGTAACTGATATATCTGAACCTGATACTTATTTGGAAGAGAAATTATCTTTCAATTCAGGAGATAATAATACCATTGCCCTATTTTTCTACAATGGTCCCGTTGAATGCAGATTAGATAATTTTACCATTGACATTGGAGCAGAAGGTGCTGTGCCTCCCTCAACTGGATTTGATTTAGCACAAAGTGAGTCTAATTTTCTTGAATATAGTTTTACCAATACTTCCAAAGGTGCAACAAGCTACGAATGGGATTTTGGAGACGGAAATATGTCGATGGAGGAATCTCCTACCCATGTGTATGAATTTCCTGATGAATATACCATTACCCTTAC
>JABDLO010000481.1 GCA_013002995.1 Saprospiraceae bacterium
GCCAACATGCCAATGGTGTCATGATTTTCAATATTGATTATGGGTTTATACTCTGATGTTTTCAACCATTCCTTATAAGCCTGCCGCGATTTCTCAGTCGTTAAATCTTCTTCCTCATGTCCTACACTCAAAGCAAATGCTTTTGCTCCATCACCAACAAGCATTACATGCGGAGTATCTTCCATTACCTTCCTGGCAACAGCAATTGGATGTTTAATATTTTTCATACATGCTACGGCGCCACAATCTCCCTGCTCATCCATGATACATGCATCCAGGGTAACATCTCCGTTGCGATCTGGTAATCCACCGTAACCTACACTGGAGTTTTCAGGGTCCGCTTCAGCATTCATGACACCTTTTTCAACAGCATCAAGGGCGTAGCCATTGTTACTTAATATAGTCCAGGCATCATTATTAGCCGGGATTCCTGCTTTCCAGGTTGAGATAACAATGGGTCTGATGGGAGAGGAAGAGGAAGTACGAGCTGACTTGGTTTCTTTACAAGCTGAAATCACAGGCGCTGCAACACCCGCAACAATTCCGAGTTTTATGAGGTTTCTTCTTTTCATAATCTTCTGATACTGTTAATTCCTGAATTTAAGGAAAGACATAGAGGACAAATTAAGCATTCTATCCTAATTAATTCACTAATAACCTCATCCTCAATACAATTACTGGATAATTATCCTAATTTCGCCCGCTAATTAAACGACAGTATGAATTCAATAAGAAATATAGCCATTATAGCCCACGTCGACCACGGCAAAACCACTCTTGTAGATAAGATCATCGATGCATGTAAAGTATTGGATGAAAGGAAAGAGCGTACAGAGTTGTTATTGGATAATAATGACCTCGAGAGAGAAAGAGGGATCACCATCCTTTCTAAAAATGTTGCAGCCGTATTCAAAGGAATTAAGATCAATATCATTGATACTCCCGGTCACGCCGATTTTGGTGGTGAGGTAGAAAGGGTATTAAAGATGGCAGATGGTGTTTTATTGTTGGTTGATGCATTTGAAGGACCGATGCCTCAGACCCGATTCGTAACATCAAAGGCCATTGATCTTGGATTAAAACCCATCGTGGTTGTTAATAAGGTAGATAAAGAAAACTGCAGACCAGAGGAGGTACAGGGCGACATATTTGACCTGATGTTTAATCTGGATGCCAGTGAAGAACAACTAGATTTCATCACCTTATTTGGCTCAAGTAAACAGGGATGGATGAGTTATAATGTGAAAATGAGGACGAATACCATTGAACCACTGCTTGACGCCATCATCGAAAATATACCGCCGGCACCTTATCATGAAGGCCCGCTTCAGATGCAGATTACATCACTTGATTTTAACAATTTTCAAGGAAGGATTGGTATCGGAAGAGTATTTAGGGGAGAGGTAAAGACCGGTATCGACTATGCTTTATGTAAGCACGATGGCAGTTTCAAGAAAGTCAGGGTAAAGGAGCTGTATGAATTTGAAGGCCTGGGAAGAGCTAAGGTAGATCAAGTCGGATCAGGAGATCTCTGTGCGATCGTCGGGTTGGAGGATTTTGAAATAGGAGATACACTTTGTGATATTAATCATCCTGAACCACTAGAGCGTATTAAAATCGACGAACCGACCATGAGCATGCTTTTCACCATTAATACATCTCCATTTTTCGGAAAGGAAGGAAAGTTTGTTACCTCGAGGCACTTGAGAGACCGTTTATTCAAGGAGACTGAAAAAAACCTTGCACTTAGAGTAGAAGAAGCAGATAGGGAAGATCGCTTTAATGTCTATGGTAGAGGAGTTCTACACTTATCAGTATTGATTGAAACTATGAGACGTGAAGGATATGAACTTCAGGTGGGTAAACCACAGGTTATCACTAAAAAAGAAGACGGGAAATTATTGGAGCCAATAGAGACGCTGGTAATAGATGTCCCCGCTGATTATTCCGGGAAGGCCATTGAGTTGGTCACACAACGCAAGGGACTTTTAAAAGTAATGGAGCCTAAGGGTGATGTACAACACCTTGAATTTGAGATTCCTTCCAGAGGGCTTATTGGGTTGAGAAGTAATATGTTAACATCGACAGCCGGAGAAGCCGTTATGACACACCGCTTTATCAGATTTGACAGTCATAAAGGAGATATTCCTAGTAGAAATAAAGGATCATTAGTTTCAATGGAACAGGGACAGGCACTTCCTTACGCCATTGATAGGTTACAAGACAGGGGAAAATTCTTCATCTCTCCCGGAGACCAGATCTATAAAGGCCAGGTAGTCGGTGAAAACAGCAGGGATAATGACTTGGATGTCAACCTGATCAAAGGAAAGAAATTGACCAATGTAAGGGCTTCAGGAAGTGATGACGGAGTAAAGCTTGCACCTCCGATCAAGTTTTCACTAGAAGAAGCAATGGAGTACATCAAGGAAGATGAATTTCTTGAGGTTACACCTCAGAGCATCAGAATGAGGAAGATAAAGAATTAGATCGAAAGAGATTCTTCCAAAATCTTAAGAGGTCCCCCCTTCATTATATTTCGGTCGGCAGGCCTGCCTTCACTTTTAACTACAGTTGTTTCGAGCGTCCTCGCGCGAAACTTGAGAACTAAGGATTTCATTATTGGTTCTTCAAAAACCGCAAGAGGTCAGGAGACCTTTGCTTGACGAGGTTTTAAAAACTAATTCAAGGGAAAGTCTTCTGCCTGCCTACTGAAAGCAGGACCTCTCCTGATTTCCCTATTACTTTCAGGGACTAAAATCCCTTTTCCAATACTTCGTCATAATTCTGTATTTTCATACAGTTTTAACACAACAATTATGGCTTACTCTGAATTACTCGCAGATCGCATCCGACACTACTTAGGCGAGAAAAAGATTGATTATGTTGGAAAAAAGATGATGGGCGGCCTTTGCTTTATGGTCGACGACAAAATGTGTATGGGAGTAGTTCAGGACAATCTCATGGGAAGAATAGGGAAGGAGGCTTATGAAGATGCATTGACCAGGGAAGGGTGTCGAAAAATGGATTTTACAGGGAGAGAAATGAAAGGATATGTTTTCGTTGATCCAATAGGAATTGATATGGATCAGGACCTTGCGTACTGGTTGGACTTGTGTCTAGCATTCAATCCGCTGGCCAAATCTTCCAAGAAAAAGAAGAAAAAGTGAATTAAATCGAGGATATCTAGTGTTGTCCTTCTTAGTGAATCAAACTAAACTTTATACCATGAAGCTAAAATTTCTCTTATTAATCTTTTTCATTTCCAGTTCCTGTCTTGCTCAATCTGGCCTTCCTGATTCATTAATATTAAATATTGAGGAAAGATTAAAGAGTGGACTAAGCCCTAGCTATGCCATTGGTATAATAGATGAAAATGGGCCTCAATATTACCTCTACGGCAAGAAATCCATAGAAGGAGAAACTGTTGACAAGCACTCGATATATGAAATCGGATCTATATCGAAGACCTTTACAGCTATTTTATTGGCTCAGGCGGTCTCGGAAGGTAAGATGAGCCTGGATGATCCGGTTCAGAAGTTTCTACCGGAAGTCGTCTCAATGCCAAAATTGAATGGACAGGAAATCTCTTTCGGCCACTTATCTGATCATACATCATCTCTTCCCAGGATGCCAACTAATTTTACTCCTGAAGACCCTTTAAATCCTTTTGCGGATTATACTGTGGATCAGTTATATGAATGTCTAAACGATTATGAACTTCCAAGAGATATTGGCTCGGCATATGAATATTCTAATCTTGCACAAGGATTATTAGGACACGTGCTTGAATTGGTGTATGATAAATCATACGAAGAACTTGTCATAGAAAGAATTGCTGCCCCCTTAAAGATGAATGAGACCAAGGTGACTCTTGATGATAATATGAAACGTAATCTAGCTTTGGGATACAATTATGGAATGGATGCCAAAAACTGGGACATACCCACACTGGCGGGGGCAGGTGCAATAAGGAGTTCAGTGCATGATATGTTAATATATTTAGCAGCAAATTTAGGATTGGTCAAGAGTGATATATATCCTTCAATGGAGCTCACTCACCAGATACGCCATGATAAAGCAGGAAATGCAAGAGTAGGACTAGGATGGCACATCAACAAGGGTGCCTATGGAGATGTTATCTGGCACAATGGAGGAACTGGTGGATATCGGACGTTCTCAGGCTTTGTTAAAGAGACAGGTAGGGGAGTGGTAGTACTGACCAATTCCACAACTGGCGCCGATGACATCGGTATGTACCTACTTGACCCAAGCTCCAAGCTTCAGGTCATTGAAAAAAAGAAACGATCAATCTTCAGGAAGAAAAAAGAATAATTAGTCATAACTTTATGTGGCTGATCAATACATCAATCTATCAGAACAAAACGTATGATGAGAAAATACCATGTAGCAATCATTTCTACAGGGCTATTTCTGGCCATGATGTCATTCATATGGTCGTCTAAATTCAGTAGACTACCTCCGATTAATAAGATGAAAGGGGTCTGTTGGGTGGCTGGTGATTCTATTGTTTCTTTCAATATGGACTCCCTGGTTAAAAATCGGGTTCAATGGATTTCACAGACACCATTTGCATGGATGAATGGTCATGACAATCCTGAAATATCATATGACAATCGCCGGTCATGGTGGGGAGAAAGAGATGAAGGTTTGATTCACACCACTGCCATTGCCCAGGAAAGAGGGATTAAAGTCATGCTAAAACCACACATATGGATCAGAAATGCAAATGGAAAGTGGCGATCTGACATCGAGATGAAATCAAAGGAAGAATGGGAAAGGTGGTTTTGTGATTATGAAGAGATGATGCTTCATTATGCCTCAGTAGCAGAAACAGGCAAGATGGATGCTTTGTGTATCGGCACTGAATTACTTATTCCAAGCACGAGGTACAAAGAAAGATGGATAGATATCATCGGAAAGATCAGATCCGTCTACAGTGGACAACTCACTTATGCAGCCAATTTCTACAAGGAATATGAAAGGATCAAATTCTGGGATCACCTGGATTATATTGGTATACAGGCATATTTTCCATTAACAGGAAAAGAGAACCCAAGTCCTAAAGTCTTGAAAAAAGGATGGAAAAAGCACGCAAAGAAACTTAAATCAGTTGCAAATAAATACAATAAGAAAATTGTATTTACAGAAGTTGGGTATAAGAATACATCTGATGCCGCAATAGAACCATGGCTGTGGCCAAGACAGCTAGATGTGGATAAAATCAAAGAATCACAACAAGTACAAGCTGATTGTTATGAGGCAATGTTCGAAACTTTGTGGTCAGAAGAATGGTTTGGAGGACTATTCATATGGAAATGGTTTCATGGCAACCATGAATACAGTTATGGTGATTATCAAAAAAGAGCGAAAGAACGACGAAAGCAAAGGGCAGCATCCAGAGGAAGACCACTTATTCCTGATATTGACTTTTCACCGCAGGGAAAACTCGCTGAAAAAGTCATGCAATATTATTTTATAAAGTACTGACTATAAGACCAATAAGACCTAATCTTAATATATGATGATATTGTTTCGAAGTTGCAAACTTCGAAAAGCGATGTCCAAATACAATCACACAATATAAAACCATAAAAATCTGATTAACAAGTAGTTAATGATAATTAATTAAAGTTAAAATATAATCTATAGAATGCTGCACTTTGGAGACTATTTCGATTACTCACAAGGCACAAATCATAACAAATTCCATATTTAAGGGTTAACATACTATGATAGTAAAAGCTCAAGGAAAATACAAAGGACATAAGGCATCTATATATGATCTTGCTCAACTGGATGGTGAGCATTTCCTAAGTGCAGGAGGAGATGGATACATTGTCAAGTGGAAAGTTGCAGGAGATGATTATGATGGTCAGGCCATTGCATCCGTAGATGCTAAGATATTTACTATGTGTATCCTGGAAGATGGCTTGATGGTAATAGGTGATATGAATGGCCATTTATATTGGGTCGATACCTGGAAAAATACGACATTGAAAAACATTCCTCTTCATCAGAAAGGTGTGTTTTCATTAAAATATCACGAGGGATATGTATATAGTGGCGGAGGCTCAGGGCTTATTACAAAGTGGGCCATTGATAAAATGATTCCTGTTGAATCCATTCAGATCAGTTCAGAGTCAATCAGAAATATTTCTGTTTTAAATAGAGACATCCTTCTTATTGGCTGCAGCGACAATAGCATCTATAAATTGAATGGTCAGAATATGCAAGTAGATCAATTATTTCCTGATGCCCATGAGAATTCTGTATTTAGCCTCATGGTTGATGGTGATCATTTGTATTCAGGTGGTCGAGATGCTCACATCAACAAATATAATCTCATCACACGAGAATTACTCAGCAGAGTTCCGGCTCATTGGTTCACGGTGAATGATCTTATTAAAATTCAAGGGACTCCATACATGGCGAGTGCAAGTCGAGATAAACGCATCAGATTGTTAAATACAGAAACAATGGAGGTCATTCAATCGATTGATGTACAAAACGGAGGCCACATCAATAGCGTGAATAAACTGCTCTATATTTCAGAGCATCACACCTTATTGAGTGCGTCTGATGATAGAACCATATCAAGGTTTGTATTGAATTAACCGAATTATAGATTTTGCCTATAATTAATATTATGTTAAATAGCAATATTGCTATCTAGTTGTTATATAGGTACTTAACAGTTGATATCATTTCAGTTCCTTCCCTTTCTATATATATATTTCTAAAACATGGATATTTATGATCTGCTTGAAACTCTTCATATCTGTCATCAATCTGAACAAAGCATGAAGGTGTAATGAAAATATTAAAATCAGGTTTAAGTATGGTTCTTTCTACATGATAATGCCCTGTAAATATTGTGATCTCACCTTTATGAGCTGCCAAAAGATTCAGGAATCTTTCAGACTGATTGAATGAATACCTTATATCCATATGTGGAACATGCGCCTCGACAGGAGGATGATGCATTATAATGTATTTAGCTTCATCATTCTCTAGTTCAGACCTAAACCACTCCCATTGTTGATCAGATAATTCCCCTCTCCCGGAATCCAGGAAAATGAATTTTATACCATTTATGTATTTAACATAATATAATTCATTGGTATCCTTATTGAAATTCAATTCAGGATGCACTATGGAAGCCATCATTTTAGAATCATCATGATTTCCTACGATGGTACTGTAAGGAATATTTAAAGAATCCATATAATTCTTAAACCATAGGTAGGTTTCTTCTACAGGCTCCTTAAAACATATATCTCCCGCATTGATAATGTAATCAGGTTGCTCCCCTATTATCCTTTGAATTACATTCTCAAGATTTTTATAGGTATCCACTTCCATGGCTTTTTCTCCCCGCCGAGGTAAATGGATATCAGTCAATAAACAGATTTTATATTCACTCATCTAATAAATACTTAATTTCAGAAAGATTGCTAAAGTATCGAATCAGAACGAATATCCGGCAGTAAAATAAAATGAATTGACATTAAACACCCAGGGTTTCTGTGCATTAAACCTTGTCATGTTACCTACTTTTACATAAACGATTTGATCATCTGAGAGATGATAAGATAACCCGAATGCAAGTCCTCCTGAATATCCTATTGCTGATAAATCCTGGTCAGAAGTGAAAATAAATAATCCATCAGTTGGCGTTAATATTTCTGAAGTTAATGAGCTATTGTCAGTAATCACAAAGTGGGGAGCAAAATTTCCAATGATGAATGGTCTTAATTTCTTTTTTGGCCAGGTATATTGTAACCCTAATGGAATACTTATATCTATCACATTGACATCGGTTATATATGTTATATCCCCAAGTCCTGCGAATGAAAAATCAAAGTATTTCCAATTATTTAATACCAATCCTGTATAAAAAGAAGCATCTGAGTCTTGCATCGGTATGGAAAGATTGGCCTCTACCACATAAGATGTCTGTCTGCCTTTGTTAACAACCGATGATAGAACACCTCCTGGAATTGCTGAGTCGTAGCCTCTTGATGGGGAAAAGAATAACCTCATACTACTTAGTCCACCTCCAATGCTTTTTCTAATTTTAGGAATATGGACATAACTGCAATCGTTGTGAGCTCTAATCAATCTTTTTAATCCATTCTCATTCAGCTTTAGATCATCTATTAGTTTCTTAAACTTATCACAACTGGTCCATAAATCTTTTAGAGTGCGTATGCTCCTTCTTCGTCTATCTGATAATTCATGAAATGTATCTTCTTCAAATCGCTTGACATAAAAATGAGATTTGAACTCTTTATCAATATACCGGTATAGCTCCAGTTCACCCCGTTCCAGAATTTCAAGAAAGACCCATTCCTCAGGGGAAACCTCATATGAGATGAATGGCCCACTCCATGTAGTCTGATAACCATCTATATCTTTTGCCGTTAATATTTGTCTTTCATCCTTAGAGAGCACCACACATTCATAATAAGGATGCCAACCCTGGGTCCATGCCATCTTCACATCAAGTGTGCGAGTATCTCCATTTTGAATGTAGCTCCGTTGTTGCTGAGCAAGTGCATTGCCAGAAAAGAATGCTATAAAAAACAATATAAATCCCAGAAATCTAATGCGTTGGTTCATAAGAAATCACTTTGATAATCAAATCTAATATTAATGGCTGACATAACCAGCGGACTTCTCCAATATTAATATGGATCACTTACATGACTAAATAAAAAGATGATTATCCATCGATAACGTCGTAGATGAGTCAACAGCTTGTGTTAAAGCTTATAGTCATTGTTCTCACGATCGAAATCAGCAAAAGAAACATTTTTATCAATATGCACAGATTTAATCTCCGACATCGGAACATCTGATTGTAACTTATAATCGGAATAAACCCATGGCCAATCTTCTGCAACCACCATCTGTGTAGAAGTATGAGCTGATTTATCACCTCTCATGATCCTAAGTGGTATGTTATAAATAATTTCTGAGCCATCCTTTTTTACTACAGTTACATCAATCGGGAATGGCATCTCTCCCACCCTTTGCAGATCAATGATTGTTTTCCCATTTTCCTGGTAAACAGAATCCACCGCGTAATCAGCCGTTTTAGTGGTATATACCATGTACTCTTTATACC
>JABDLO010000491.1 GCA_013002995.1 Saprospiraceae bacterium
CGTATGAACGTATAGGTACACCCCACGGAGACCATCATGACCTTTGGATCAATCCAAGCAATAACACCATTATGGCCATTGCTGATGACGGTGGTGGACAGGTAAGTTATGATACAGGAGAAAATTGGACAACTTACCACAATCAACCTACATCTCAGTTTTATAGGGTTACCACAGACAATCATTTTCCATTCAGGATCTATGGTGCTCAGCAAGATAATAGTACCGTGAGGATACTTCATCGATCACCTGATGGCTCCATCAATGAAAGCCACTGGGAAAGTACAGCCGGAGGTGAAAGTGCTCATCTGGCTCCCCATCCTGAAAACCCTGAAATTGTATTTGGGGGTACCTATAAAGGATACATGATGATGAAAGACCACAGCACCGGGCAGACCCGATCTACCAATGTGTGGCCTGACAACCCTGCAGGATCAGGGGCGGAAGTAATGAAGTACCGATTCAATTGGAACTTTCCGATCATGTTTAGTCCCAATGATCCCAATAAATTATATGCCGGCTCTAATTACCTGCATGTTTCAACCAATATGGGACAGAGCTGGGAAGTCATCAGTCCTGATCTCACCAGGAATGATCCTGAGACCATCAAATCTTCAGGTGGGCCGATTACGCAGGACAACACCGGGGCAGAATTTTATGCCAATATTTTTGCTATGGCTGAGTCATCTATTGAACCGGGTGTAATATGGACCGGAAGTGATGATGGACTTGTACACGTAAGTCGTGATAATGGAAAAACCTGGGATAATGTTACTCCCAAGGGATCACCCTTAAGAAATATGATGAACTGCATCGACATCCACCCTACTCAAAAGGGAGGCGCATATCTGGCTGCAACGTCATATAAATTTGGAGATTATACGCCGTATTTGTACAAAACAACTGATTATGGAAAAACCTGGAAGTTGATCACTAATGGTATTCCTTCCAACTATTATACAAGAGCCATCAGAGCAGATAAAGTAAGGCCAGGATTGTTATATGCCGGCACTGAATGGGGCATGTTTGTTTCATGGGATGATGGAGACAACTGGCAACCGCTGCAGCTAAATCTTCCAATTACTGCCATCAGAGATCTCCACTTAAGGGATAATACATTGATTGCGGCAACTCACGGCAGAAGTTTCTGGATGATAGATGACTTAGGTCCTCTGCAACAGATTGATGATAAAATAGCGATGGCAGGTCATCATCTGTACGACCCAAAACCAGCATACAGAATGGCACAAGGTGGTGGATGGGGCTCTCCCAATACCAGACTTGTCGGAGAGAATCATCCCAATGGAGTGCTCTTCAACTTTTTCGTTAAAGATTATTCAGATGAAAAAAAGGTAGAACTTAAGATAGAAGAACTTGATGGCACTCCTATAAGGACCTTTTCTAATAAATCTAAGGACAGAGGAAACAGATTGAATGTAAGTGAGGACAAAAACAGATTTGTCTGGGATATGAGGTATGAAGGTTTTAAGGAGTTTGATGGAATGGTATTATACTCTTCACCCAATAGAGGGCCAAAAGCAATACCCGGCACCTACAAGGCGACACTCACAGTAGAAGATGAAGAAGTTTCTCAGGAATTCGAGATTGTTAAAGATCCGCGTCTTCCTAACAGTCCAGAGGATTTCAAAAAGCAATTCGATTTCCTGATTGCTGTGAGGGATAAAGTGAGTGAGGCGCATCAGGCCATCATTGACATCAGAAGCATCCGCGATGACATAAACTATTTCTCTAAGAAGTTGAAAGAAAAGGAGGGATATGATGAGATTCTGGCAATGGCAAAGGAATTGGATAAAAAGATGTCTGTGATCGAAAACAACATCCACATGACCAAGAATCAAAGCCGGCAAGATCCGTTGAACTACGGAATTAGAATCAACAATAGACTGGCCTTTCTGATGGCTGATCAGCAAAGAGGAGACTTTCCCCCAACTAATCAGGCTGATGAATTTAGAAAGGAGGTGTCTGCTGAATTAGATACTGAAATCAACAACCTTGATGAACTGATCAGAACGAGCCTCAGAGAAATCAATCTCAAGGGCAGAGAAATGGGGGTTCAAATCATCAGTGACCGATTTGATAAAGTTGTAAAACCTTAAATGTGAGGTCAAGAAGAAAATTTCTTAAATCCGGGATATTGGCATCTATAGTGCCTTATCTCGGATTTAAGTCTTCAAGGCACCTGGCCAATAAAATTCAGCAATTTACATCAAATAATACTCAAGATTTATTCCTTCTTAATAAAGACAGGCACTTCTTTAATACAGCAAGTCTTGGAGCTTCTCCTCATCAGGTTGTCAACGCCTATCAGGAATGGACACAGAAATTAGAAAGCATCAGTGAGACCGGGCATCAGAATGTCAAAACGTGTAGAAATGCTACGGCTGACTTTCTTGGTTGCTTATCTGATGAAATTGCGATTACCAGAAATACAACAGAGGGAATTAATATCGTAGCTCAGGGATTACAACTGGAAGAAGGAGATGAGATCATTCTTTCTACTCATGAACATGTGGGAGGGGCTGTCCCCTGGATGAATGTGGCTAAAGAGAAAAACCTTCAATTGAAATTGGTTGATTTAGACCTCTCAGGAAAAGATAACCTGATAGTTTTAAAAAATGCTGTTTCTCCGAGGACAAAGGTTATTAGTTTATCCCATGTAACCTGCACTACAGGCATGGTTCTTCCTGTGAAAGAACTTTCCTCATGGTGTCGGGAGCGAAATATCATCACCTGCATAGATGGTGCACAGGCCATCGGAATGATCGATGTCAATCTCGGAGACCTGCAGCCTGATTTTTATGCAACCAGTGGTCATAAGTGGCTTTATGGACCTAAAGGGACCGGATTTCTTTACATCAATAAAAATTCCATTGATATGCTTACCCCAACATTTGCAGGAGCATATACAACAGATGAATACAACCTTAATGAGCTCAATTACTCATATTTAAAGATAGCTTCTCGAGAAGAATATGGCACAAGAAATACTCCCATCATTATGTCATTGAAATCTGCCATAGATTTCCATACAGAGCAGGGAAAAGAGATAATCATTGAACATGGGTTCTCACTAGCCCGATTATTCAAGTCATTGTTAATTGATATTCCTGAAGTTGAAATCTTATCTCCTATGGATGAGGCTTTTTCATCAGCCATCATCACTTTCAGATCTCCGATTAAGGGTTATAAAGAGATCCAACAAGAATTAATGAAACAACATAAATGCAGGGTAAGAGGCATCTATGAAAATGAATTAAATGCCATCAGAGTTTCATGTGCATATTATAACACTGAAGATCAAATTAGGTACCTTGCCGCTGCGATTAAAGAAATATTATCATGACATCATCTACCTCTAAAATGAAGACGCTTGACCTTGATTATGTGCGGGCTCAATTTCCGGCATTAAGTGATGACTATGTGTTGATGGATAACGCCGGTGGTTCTCAGGCTTGCCAGCAATTTATCAACAGGTTATCAGAATATTACAATAAATACAACGTACAACTGGGAGCGAGTTATAAGCATTCCGCTGAAGCTGGGATAGAGTTGGATGAAGTACATCACTCCCTTCAGCATTGGATAGGAGCTTCTCGAATGGAAGAGGTCATCTGTGGCGCTTCAACAACTTCATTATTGAGAATCCTGAGTCTTTGTATCAGTGAAACATGGAATGAAGGTGATGAAATCATTGTAACCAACTCTGATCATGAAGCCAACGTATCACCCTGGATGGATTTAAACAAGAAAGGATTCAACGTAAAAATCTGGAAGATCAACCAGGAGACCATGCAGCTTGAACTCGATGATCTCAAGGCTTTGATGACTGATAAGACCAGGATGGTTGCCATGGTACATG
>JABDLO010000496.1 GCA_013002995.1 Saprospiraceae bacterium
GTAAGGCAGTGAGTACAACCTCACCACCAGTACCAGCATCTACCCCTGGAAATTATATTGTAACCTACGAGTTTAATGTAATCAATACAGGAACAGAAGTATTAAATAATCTTTCTGTTACTGATGATTTATCTACTCAACTAGGCAGTGTCTTTCAAGGTGTTATACCAGGTAGTGTAACTGTTTTACCTGGTACCGCTACAATGGCACCGATTGCCAATCCGATTTATGACGGGACTGCATCCAACGATGATTTATTATCTGGGGCTGCAAGTGACGCTTTGGAACCTGGTCAGTCATTCTCTATTTCGGTTGCGGTAGAAATTGATCCTGATGCACCTGGTGCTCCGGATCCTGCTACCAACCAGGCAATTGCAATGGCTACAGATCCTAATGACGAACCTGTTCTAGATCTTTCTGACAATGGTATTGATCCTGAAGGAACCAATGGTGAAGGCGGATTTGAGGATCCTACACCTTTGCCTCCATTACCAAGCATTATGGTATCAAAGGATGTTATCAATGTTGTAGAAGCTTCAAGTGGCACAGGAGGGAATTATGATGTTACCTTCTCCTATATAACTAAAAATACAGGAAACGTCAATCTTTCAGATGTGACATTGATAGATGATATGTTGCTACAATTTGGTGCAATGGGATATGTTGGAGTTGTTCCTGGAAGTGTTGCAGTAAATAATATTACCGCAAGCTATCCACCAGACCCCAATGTGTTATTTGATGGAATCGGCGGATCAGAAGATGATTTACTGGATGATATGTCTATGGACACACTGAAACCGTCCGAGATGTTTGAAGTATTGGTTACAGTTGAGATAGACCCAAGTGAAGCTCTGATGCCATTGACCAATCAAGCTGAAGTTTCTGGAATTCCTGTTGATGAATCCGGAATGGTATTGATTAATCCATTAACTGGTGGCTTGTATACAATAGGAGAAATCATCGATTTAAGTGATGATGGAACAGACCCGACAACTGATAATGGTGACGGTAACTTTGATACTCCGACTCCGGTTGAGATACCTGCTATTGGTGTGGCCAAAATGGCTACAGTAACACAGCCGGCTTTGATAAACGGAAACTACTCAGTTACCTATGATTATATAATTGAAAATATTGGAAATACGGTTCTCTCTTCTGTTGGACTTGAGGATGATCTTGCAAGTCAGTTAGGTGGAGCCTTTATTCAGGTTCTAGCTGCACCGACAGCCGATGTAGGAGCTGGAAATATTAGCTACAATGGAGATGCAGATGATCAATTACTTGACATGACAGCTTCATTAAATCCAGGTGATATCATTAATGTACAGGTTATTGTAGAAATTGATCCTGATAATCCAGGAGCTATCTATGCAACAGGATATATACTGGAAAATAGTGCAACTGCATCCGGTGATTTCATATTAGGTGATGGAACATCCGGCACAGTTGACGATCAATCAGAAGACGGAACAACTTCTGATGGTATGGATGCTAATAATGATGGGAATAATGATACTCCCACTCCTCTGGAGATACCTTCAATAGGACTTGCCAAAGAAGTAGCTGGTATAGCAGAAGCAAATATCCAGGGCAACTTTGTCGTATCGTATAATCTTATTATTCAGAATACGGGTAACACTGTTCTAGACAATGTGGGACTTAATGATGACCTGGCAACTCAATTGGGAGTGCCACCATACGTTAGCGGTTCAGCTATGACCACTTCAATAAGTGGTACAGGAGCCATGCCTGGAGGTTTATCTGGCACATATGATGGTGAATCTATGTTTGAGATGTTAGATGGAACTGCAGTTCTGCAGCCGGGAGAGCAGATTTTAGTTGGTCTTGAATTAGAGGTTGACGCTAGTTTTGTGAGTGACCCTCCTCAGGAAAATACAGCTACAGCAAATGGATCCTATACACTCAATGACATGACCACAGGTGTGGTAACTGATGATAGTGAAAACGGTAATAATCCTGATGGTTCAGATGTGGATGGTGATATGAGTGGAGATACTCCTACGCCATTGCCACCATTGCCTCATATAGCATTAGCTAAGAATCTTAGCAATGTTGCACAGGCTAGTAGCGGAATTCCAGGAAATGTTGATGCTACATTTACATTTGAGATTCTGAATGATGGCACAGAAACACTCATTGATATCTCACTGATAGATAATTTGTTAGTCGAATTGGCACCAACCTATGTGTCAAATGAGGTTCCTGTAATTGAAGTGAGCAGTGCGACGATGGATCCTGCGATAAATACAAATTATACCGGATTAATTCCATTCAATGATTTATTCGTAGGAGGTGGCATCCTCGAACCAGGGCAAACGATAACTGTAAGTGTTACCGTTGAGGTAGATCCTAACGCGGCCGGTGCACCTGATCCTATCGCTAATCAAGGAGAAGTTTTTGGGGATTATGTCGATGGAAATAATATTATTACGGTTTCTGATCTTTCTGATAGTGGAGTAGATCCTGAGGGTGAAAATCCGGATGCTCCGGGTCATGGTTCAGGTACTAATCCTTATGATGATCCTACTATCCTTGAGTTCCCGAGCATCATGATTACGAAGGAGCTCACTGAGGTAACCGAAGCAGCAAGTGGTATTGTGGGTAATTTTGATATTACATTCGGTCTTTTGATTGAAAATACAGGGAATGTAGATCTTAGCTCCATCACTTTGGAAGATGACATGGTTACACAATTTGGTGGAACCCTGGTAGGAGTTAATACTCCTCCAATATTTGGTCCGGCAACTTCTGCAACCAGTAATCCATCTTTTTCTGCAGGATTCATTGGACCAGTTCCTTCATCTGATATTTTTACAGGTGATGATGGTTTACTTGAACCAGGACAATTTATTGAGGTAATATTCACTGTGGAAGTAGATCCTGATGCAGTAGGTGTTCCTAGTCCACTTATAGAAAATCAGGCTACAGCAGGAGGGGATAGCCCTTCAGGTATCAATGCGGAAGACGATTCCGATAGCGGAACTGTACCGGAATCTACCAACCCAGGAGCTCCTGGTGACACTGGTGGACATGATGATCCTACACCTATTCCAATCCCTGACATACATGTAGCTAAATCTCTCTTGGATGTAGCTGAGTCTGCAAGTGGAGTAGAAGGAAATGTGGACATCACCCTACAATATGTTGTAGAAAATACCGGAAATCTAAACTTGAATAATTTGTCACTTGAAGATGACCTTGAAGTTCAATTTGGACCTGCATATGCAGGGGTTGTTACTCCTCCAATGATAGCAGCTAGCACGGCATTTATGGATCCTTCAACGAACCCAGGTTACACAGGCAGTACTGGAGGAACGAATATGTTAGATGGAATGAGTGGTTTACTTCAACCCGATGAGCAAATTACCGTTACAGTAGTAGTAGAGGTAGACCCTAATGCTGATGGTGGACCAAGTCCTCTTGTAAATCAAGCTACAGCCTCAGGAGATGATCCGCAAGGTAATACTACAGATGATCTATCTGATAGTGGTGATGAGCCTGAAGACAACAATCCTGGAGAGCCAGGAGATACAGGAGGCGAGGATGATCCTACACTATTAAGGATTCCGAGTATAAGCTTGGCTAAAACTGCAATCGATGCTGAATTTGCTTCAAGTGGTATGGTAGGAAACTTTGATGTGAAATATCAACTGATCCTTAAAAATACAGGTAATGTAGATCTCGATAGCATCCAGGTATATGATGATCTCACAGCCGACATGATGAGTGCCTTTGTAAGAATTGTTCCTGCAGCTGAACTTGGACTTGCCGCTAATCCATACATAGTATCTTCAGATGCTTCGGTTGATCCGGTATTGAGTGGAGGGTTTGATGGAATGGTTCCTAATGATAGTATTTTTGATGGTATATCAGGGCTTCTTCCATCGAATGGAGAAATAGTGATAGAATTTATAGCAGAGATCAATCCTAATGCCAATGTGCCTGTAGATACACTTTATAATCAGGCAACAGCAGAAGCGACAGGTCCAGGCGAGGATAATTTCCCTGTATCAGATCTATCTGATAGCGGAACAGATCCTGAGGGCGATAATCCTGATGATATTGGTGACAGAGGAACTTCACAAGATCCTACACCTTTAATCTTATCAGATATAAACATTGCCAAACACGTGAGCAATCAGAGTATTGCTTTAAGTGAATTTCCCGGTAATGTTGATGTCACATTTGAATTGATTATCAAGAACAAAGGAAACGACACATTAACACAGTTGCAATTAATGGATGATCTTCAATCACAACTTGGGGACCAATTCATCAGATTGATTCCTTCTTCTGAATTGGGATCACCTAACCCTGAAATCATTATGTCATCAGCTTCAGAAACACCTACATTGTCCAATGGGTATATGGGCGGAAGTGAAAACATATTCATCGGTTCTGATGGTAAACTAGGTCCTAATGAATTAATTACTGTACAAGTTGTTGCTGAAGTAGATCCTGATGCCGTGGATGCCAATATGGATGGTACACCTGATACTTTATTCAATCAATCCATAGTGATGGCTGTCAATCCAATGGGAATGACTGTCATGGATGCTTCAGATAGTGGAACTGATCCGGAGAGTAATAATCCTGGTGCTGATGGAGATACAGGAGGAATGAATGATCCTACTCCACTCTTATCACCGGTTATCAATGCTGCTAAGCAGGTTACCGGATATCAGTCACCTACTAGTGGTATTTCAGGACACCTGGATGTCTTCATAGAAATTGTGATAAAGAATACAGGTAATGTTCCATTAGATAACATAAGTCTGTTTGATACATTAAGTAATGATCCATTGCTTGGGCCTGCATATGTAGGTATTGCACCAGGAGGAGATCCTGTAATAGTCAGTACTACGGCATCAGTAGATCCGGTCATTAATCCAAGTTTTGATGGGACAGACTTGAATCCTAATATTTTTGATGGTGTTTCAGGAATATTAAATGGATGTGATAGTATCAGAGTTGCTTTCATTGTAGAAATCAATCCTGAATTGGCAATTGATCCGTCTGAATTATATAATCAGGCAAATGCCATGGGTAATTATGAAGGCGAAACGGTGATGGATCTCACGGATAGTGGTACTGATCCGAAGTCTACCAATCCTGATGGAGAAAAGGATACAGGAGGACACAATGATCCGACACCAATTTATCCATGTCTCAGTAATTGTGAAGTAGAAGCTAAATCACTCATACATGTCTCTCTCGATGAAATGTGTATGGCTGAGATCAATGCAAGTAATATAGGTATTGGTATTCCTCTTTATTGCGACTTCTATTATACTATAAGTATAGAGGATGAACATGGTAATGTTCTTCCATCGAATAAAATTGATGGGTCTTATCTCGGTCAAAAGTTAAAAGTCAGTATTACAGAACCTGAATGTGGAAATACAGCATGGGGTTATGCATTGGTAGAAGACAAGCTGCCACCGACGATCATCTGCGAGGATGTTGAGATATCTTGTGTACAGGCAATGACGTATGACACACCACCGGCTGTTGAAGACAACTGTTGGGCAGACATAGAGATGGTTAATGAGGTCCATGAATTGATTGACTGTGACGATAACTACATAGGTAAGATCAGGAGAGAATGGATTGCAACAGATGGATATGGCAATCAAAGTGAAGTATGTGAACAGACAATCTGGTTATTGCGTACAGATTTAAGTGGTATCATGTGGCCATCATCTCATACTGTATTAGGTAATACAGCTCTTGAATGTGGCAGTGGGTATGCAGAAGATGGAGAAGGTAATCCTGATCCATCAGTAACAGGAGTTCCTAAATTGAATGGAGTGGACTTGTATCCATTCGAGGCCAATATCATCTGTAACGGATTTGTAGAATACAATGACCGGGTTATTCAAAGTACAGATTGCTATACCAGAATAGAAAGAGTATGGACAGTAGGAGAATGGTGGTGCAGTGATGTGAATGATCAGATACATGTACAGATCATAGAGATCGATGATACACAGGCACCGGTGATTACCGTATGTCCATCTGACATAACAGTAAGTACAGACAGTAGGTCCTGTATGGCCACGGTAGAATTACCACCTATAGCTTTTGAAGATGCCTGTGATTCACCGGTGAAGGTAAATATTATAGCAGAGCAGGGCAGCCTGAATGACAGCAACGGAGGGTTGATTGATCTTGAAGCTGGCTTGCATACAGTGACATACGTAGTAACAGATAAATGTGGAAACTCAAGTACGTGTGATGTTGATGTATTGGTAGTAGATGAGAAACCACCGGTAGTCATCTGTGAGCAGGATCTTGTGGTATCACTAGGAGGATCAGGCAATGCGAGATTACAAGCGATAGATCTGGACCTTGGTAGCTTTGATGAATGTACAAAGTTGACTTATGAAGCGAGGAGAATGACTGATGCATGTGATATTTCAGGCACGGACTGGGGAGAAGAGATACACTTCTGTTGTGAAGATGCCGGTCAGATTGTGATGGTATTATTGAAAGTTACAGATAAGAGTGGGAACAGCAATGAATGTATGGTTGAAGTAAGGGTACAGGATAAGTTGCCTCCTAGAATGGAGTGCATCGATGATATGACAATCAACTGTAACGCCACGTATGCGATGAATAATCTGACGGCGAGCTTTGGCTTCCCGGAGATTGTAGCAGATAACTGTCCTCAGAACAATGAGATCAGGGAAAGTTTCATTGAAGATGTAAATCAGTGTGGTATAGGATCCATACACAGGACATTCCAACTCTTTGATGGAAACGGAGTATTCATCCAGGAGTGTGAACAGTGGATAACGATCAAAGGGGACACAGACAGTGACTTATTTGTCATTGATTGGCCGGATGATTTTACTACAGATGATCTATGTAGTGGAAATGATCTTCATCCTGACAACCTACCGGTTGACAATGGCTGGCCGATTGTACCTGATGACTTCTGTACATTGATGGGTATGGATTATAGTGATGAGTTCTATGATGCGACTACTGGAGATGAAGCATGCTTCAAGATCATCAGGACATGGAAAGTGATTGACTGGTGTAATAAAGATGATGGTCCTAATGGAACGTTCATACCAAAATTTGAATGGGAACAAGTGATCAAGGTCAACAATACGCTGTCACCGACGATCACAGGAGATTGCAGCGATCGTGTATTTGAAAATTTAGATACAGACTGTGGAGATGTGAGGGTTCAGTTGAGCATGAGTGGAATGGATGATTGCACACCACCGGAAGATCTATTGATCAGATATGAGATTGACGAAGACAATGATGGTGATGTAGATTATACAGCGGTAGCCGATGAAGTCGATCAGTTCTTCCCACTAGGTACTCATAGCATCAGATGGGAGGTAGAAGACAGATGTGGTAACATTACTTCGTGCGAATATGAATTCGAGACGAGGAATGTAAAGGATCCTACACCGATCTGTATTGATGGCTTAAGCATTGACTTACAGGCGATGGATATGGATGGAGATCTGTTAGCAGATACTGTGATGGCAATCCTGACACCAGATATGATAGATGCGAAGAGTTCACATCCATGTGCCAATCCGATCACCCTATCATTCTCATCAGATCCTACAGATCAGGAAATGACGTTTAGTTGTGAAGATGTGGGAGAGAATATGGTAGAATTATGGGTTACGGATATCTATGGAAACCAGGCATATTGTATTACAAGGATTCAAATTACAGCCAATGGTGATCAGGGACTGTGTGGAGATGGAGGAATGGTAAGCATCAATGGTAGAGTCAGTACGATGTATGATGAAAACATAGAAGCAGTGGAGGTGACGTTGATGGGATCAGAGTTGCCAAGTGAAATGACTGGATCAGATGGTGAATATGCCTTCAATGATATGACAACAGGCGGAAGTTATGATGTAGTTCCAGAGAAGGATGATGATCCGATGAATGGAGTAAGCACATTGGATATTGTACACATCCAGCGTCATATTTTAGGTATTAAGGAGATCACAGATCCATACTTACTGGTTGCAGGAGATGTGAATGGAAGTGGAAGTATTACGGCCACAGACATCATAGAGCTAAGGAAATTGATCCTGGGTCACTACGATACCTTCCCTAATAATACGAGCTGGAGGTTTGTAGATGCAACGTATGAATATACTGATCCATTAGCACCTTGGGATGAAGAGGCTCCACAGTCTTATAGGATTCCAGAGTTAATAAGTAGCATGGATATTGACTTCATCGGAATGAAAGTTGGAGACATCAGTGGTGATGCTTCTGCAAATGGAAGGGAAATGAACGAAGGAAATAGGAGTGAGGTTAGTACCTGGATCAGTTTGAAGGATCGATACTTATTGAAAGGAGAAACGTCGATTATTGAGGTAAGATCAGATGAAGGAGCAGATTGGAAAGGCTTACAGATGGAAATGCAGCTAAACGGAATTGAAATTGCAGGTTTAGGAAGCGATCATCTGGAAATCAATGAAGGTCATTATCGAATTGATGGAGATAAACTTATTCTTTCGATCAATGATGAAGCAGAATTGGTTACTGAAGGATCTATTTTCTACGTGGAAGTTGAAGCTAAGGAGTCTGGATACATCAGTGAAATGATTTCCTTAAGTGAAGAGCGTCTGGTATCTGAGGTCTATGTAGGTGCAACTGCTGAAGTTATACCAGTTGAAATCAGGTGGGAAGATGCAAGTGCCGGAACCTTTATAGTAAGTCAGAACATACCCAATCCATGGTCAGAGTTGACAAGATTGGACTTCAGCATCCCAAGGGATGGAGAGGTGAAGTTGATCATCAGAGATGTGTCTGGTAAGCAGTTGAAGGTAATCGATGACAATTACCGTGCAGGTAATAACAGCATCCAGATCAGAGGAGATGAGATTCGTGCTACCGGTGTCCTGCTTTATGAAGTATACTATGGAGGGGAGCGGATCAGCGGTAGAATGATTAAGGTTAAATAAATGTAAGTTGTCTTAACGTAGGGATGTCAGCAGAATTAAACTGTGCTGACATCCCACTTTTTTGAGGTAAAACATATCCCAAAATCGAGTAATAAGTATTCACATTAAATCGAGTAGTTATGTTTAGATATTTAATATTCTTATTACTTACAATGCACCTGAGCCCAGTTGAATTTGTATATGAAGATCCTGTCAATTGCGGTACCATTACCGGAAATGTCGGAGTTGATCAAGATGGTGATAACTTGATTGACATTGATTTAGAAGGAGTTATAATTAGGTTATATCTTGATTCCAATCAAAATGGATTCCTGGATGGTACGGAGGGTGACCAGATTGTCAATATTGATTCTGATTTAGATGGAAATTTTGATGAGCTTGGTGAAGTCATGACCGATGTCAATGGGTTTTATGAATTGATAGGAGTCCAACCTGATTATTATATCATCGTAGAGGAACAACCTGATGAATACATGAACCAGGTTGAATATGATGGTGGCGATGATGGTGACCAAACAGATAATGATATCTTTAACCAGATCCCCTCAATTGTGACGGTTGGTGAGATTGATTCAGGTAATGATTTTGTTGAGAGGAGACCACTTATTGAACTTATTATATATTCTGTTCCTGGTACTTTGAATGACCAATATTCATTAACGGTATCCGGATCGTCTTCAGGTCCTCTTGTATTTCCTGTTAACCCTATATTAAGTGGTCAACCTACAGGCCAGGATTCGGCGTTTGTATCTGAAACAATAGATGTTCAATTGACCAATGCTGATAATAATGCTACACTCATGAACTATGCCATCTTATTTGAGGTAAAAGGGACCTTTGGCAATGTAATAAGTACGGGTAGTACCGCGGATGGTACCATAATGCTGATCAACAACAGCAAAGACGCTGTATTCAGCTTCGATATGCCTTTAGAGGATGCGACTATTAAAGTCATACTTGTCAAACAGGCACGATTGATATTTATGAAAGAAACGGTCCCAGCCAATCAAGTTGATGATTTTACATTTAATAAATTGATCGGAGGAGGAGGAATCCCTACCAATTTTACATTGGACGGTGAATCTATTGACGGTATAGATGCTGATACTTATGTTAACCAAGAAGAGTTTCAAATAAGTGGAGGGGATCAGGGAATATATACCATTCAGGAGGTTGTATCAGATGGTTGGATGATCAACTCAATTAGTTGTTTCACAATTGCAGGTACATTGGATGAGGTAATAGATTTATCTACATCGTCAATAACAATTGATGTACAGAATAATGATAAATGTGTCTGCACTTTTACAAATATTCAAATGGGTGCTGTAAGTGGTACTGTAACTGATGAAGGATTGGGATTGCCCAATGTATTGCTTTCAATTCAGGATACTTCAGGTGCAATAATTAATTCGGTTTATTCCAGTGATGGTACTACAGATATGGATAATGATGGATTATTAGATAATGTTGGATATTATTATTTCGGTAATCTGATTCCAGGAAATTATAATATTATTGAAAGTCAGCCAGCAGGATTTGATGACATTATGGAAAAAGATGGAGGAGATGATCTGGACAAGGTAGATAATAATATTATTAATAATATCCCTGCTATGGTTGAACCTGGAGAAGTTGATACTGGAAATGATTTTGAAGAGGCTTCTCAGGCACTACCTGTAAAAATTTCATATTTTAAGGTTGAAGAAAGGGATTGTAATAGGCATATTATCTGGAAATTGGAGGAGAGTATTAACCTTGCTGAGACGATCATTGAGTACAGTTTTAGTGGTAAAAGATGGAATATGCTTCATAATGTATTGAGCCAAAAAAATAATGAGAGGGTAAATCAGTTTAATAGTGATCAGAATTCATCTGTTATATATTTCAGATTAAAATTTGTGGACTTTGATGGAAGTATTAATTATTCTAAAATAGTAAAATCAGTTTCAAAATGTTATTCAAATGGAATAAAAATATTTCCTAATCCAGTCCAGAATACAGTTAATTTGATTTATTCAAAAACATACGAAGGGGTTCCAAGTACTATTAAGATTTATGATACAACAGGAAAGTTAGTTCTTCAGGAAAGTAACAATTCCAATGCTATTGAGGAGAATAGAATACTGGATGTGTCTTCTCTTCAACCAGGTGTTTATAATTTGATTGTGAACCAGGGTAAAGAATCTATTCATAAATCAAAAATCATCAAAAAGTAAACTGTAAGTTTCGTAGTTCTGAATGAGAGCCTTGCATCTAAATGATGCAAGGCTTTTTTAATTTTTGGATAAATTCCTGATATTATTTTTAAACAGCCTCTTCTTATTTTGTCGCTGCAATAACCAGTGACTTATAAAGATTTCCATCGGATACCAACCATCCTCTTTCAGTAAATTGAAACAGCTCTAATTCTCTGGTTGAATTGTATTTTTCTGATGTGGTGAAGGCTTTTAAGTATCCAGGAGGATTAATGGTAGCCTGTTTGATGAACTCTGGATCTGTGAAATCCGCAATGCTTCCGATTGGTGCTTCCATTGCTGCCATTACCATCTGGTTTTGCTGAAAATGAACCGAGGCAATGCGATGTTTATCTACTTTTTCAAGAAATTCTGTCTTTCTTAGAGCTCCTTCCATAACAGCATCTGAAAAAGACTCTAAAATTTTTGCAGCGTCTTCAAGATTGTTTTCTTTTATCTTAACCCAATCTTCAGCGACAATGCCATTTAATACAAGGAAGTCAATAAAATCTTTCTCCATCTGTTTTAACTCCTCATCGGTCAGCATACGGTACTTAGGCATAATTAGACTTTAATTTTTGCTTAGTAATGAATGAGAGTGATTTTTTCTGGTTTTTAGATCTTACCCATGACAGTATATCCAAATATAGAAATGCTTTGCTTTCATATTTGTTGTGGTAGATTAAGGTGAGGTCTTTCTCAAATGCCTTAAAAGCTTTACCTCTTCCACCCAAAGGCATTTTATTTATGAGTTTAAAGAATTTCAATGTTTTGATTTGTAACT
The DNA here is from genome assembly GCA_013002995.1 of Saprospiraceae bacterium. Taxonomy (GTDB): domain Bacteria; phylum Bacteroidota; class Bacteroidia; order Chitinophagales; family Saprospiraceae; genus JABDLO01. The sequence goes on from JABDLO010000496.1 coordinate 12,000, forward strand.
TATTGGTATCCTGCATTTTCTTGAAAAAGCGGTCTACATTGTTGACCAGGTATTCTCCAATATCATAATTCTCACTTTCATAATGTGCCATAAGATGCATCAATCTGGTGTATCCCTGGATATCTTCCCTCAAATTTCCAATTTCCATTGTGATGATTTTATTGAGGTATTTAAGGCACATGGTATATTTTTCTGCTCCAAAGTTCATCCATGCTATTTTAAAGTAGAATACCATTATACGATGTGCATCCAACCGATCCTGATATCTGTTGATTCTCCTAAGTGTACGCGGTATGGCCTTAGTTCCTTCTTCAAATTCTCCTTGTAGGAAGTATTTGTTCAGTCTTCCGTTATGGACATATAAAAATGATACCATCTGGGTATTGGGATCAAATTTTTTGTAGTTTTTTTTGCGAAAAAGTTCTAATTCTTCCAGGTGCCTCAGATAATTATCAATGTCCAATGTGTTGTATGCAGAGGTCAGTATGTAATGGTACCCTCGCATCAGCAAATTTGGATCCCTGTGTACAGAAATTTTGGATTCCAATAATACGTTAACCCATTTTAAAGCATAAGAGTAACAATTAACAAAATCTATAAGAATGTAATAATACCACACAAATGCCTGGTATAAATGGACCTTTTCAATCGGATTCAAGATACCTATATCGACCTGTTTAATATTGTTTTCAAAAATCTCATTTACCTTTTTTTGTTGCTCCTCAGACTTAATGTGTCCATTCTTGATGTATAGATTATGAAGATATATCTTTAGGTTGGTCAGTTTTACCAGGTTATTTACACCTATTAACTTATAACTCGAGAGGGTGAGCAATTCATTGGTTTTATCTGGACCTGACCTGGTAATGTGACGAGACTCAATTATTTTTTCAAATTCATAAATATTAAGAAGTATAAGGTCATTATGAATTTTTTGCGCATGAGCTTTAGCCTTATCGAGAATCTTAAGGGATTGCAGGTACAATCCTTTGCGATATAGGATATTGGCAAAGTCCATGAGTTCTCTTATCTCAATATGAGCACTCTTACTGATGTGGATCAATCGTAGGGAAATCAATATTTGTTTATATAGATGACGTTTGAGATTGCTGAGTTGAGCTTTAGGAAAATACTTAAAGAGCTCTCTTTCATCTAATTGTTTCTGTTTATCCAAAACATCAAATAATTGAATGTATTTAGATGAATTCCCATCCTGAAATCTCGAGGTATAGATCCTGAAATTACGTTTTTCAGCTTTGGTAAGAGATTTTACCAGACTAAATATCTGATCTGATTGAGATATAGGCATAACAATTATTTCAAGTACAAATAGTTGATTTACAGACTAATACAAATTATAATGTTTGTTTTGTAATAACAATTTACAGTAAATCAAGGTGGTATTAGTGTTAGGGCTTAATCACATTTGTTATCAAAATCAATCTAAATCTCAACAAGTATATGAAAAAAATAGAAGCTATAATCCGTTCTTCCAGATTCGATGAGGTTAAAGATGCTTTAAGCCAGATCGGAATCAATTTCTTTACTTTTTTCGAAGTAAAGGGATTTGGGAAGCAAAAAGGAGAGCATGTAGTCTACAGAGGTGCTGTTTATGATGTAGGATACATCGCAAGGCTGCAACTCGAGATCATCACTCCTGATGAAAATGTCAAAGAAGCTGTGGATGTCATTAAAAAAGCGGCAGCCACAGGTGAAATTGGCGATGGGAAAATTCTTGTGTGCAACATCGAAGAAGTTGTGAGCATACGGACAGGTCTGATGAATGAATCAGCCATTTAATTCAATTTGAAAAATCAAGAAATTTAATAAATCACAAAATCATGAACGAATCATTATTTACAGTAAATAACCTCTGGATACTCGTAGCCACAGTACTGGTATTCATTATGCACCTTGGATTTGCTTCCTTGGAAGCTGGTTTTGTAAGGAGGAAAAACACTGTCAACATACTATTTAAAAATTGTATGATCATCGCCATAGGGTTGTTAACATACTGGGCTTGTGGATTTAATCTCATGTATCCTGCCGAAACATTTGCTGGAATCATGTCCAAGTTTGGTTTCTCTTCATTTGGATTGGCATTGCCTGAAGGAGCGGGTGGCCTGATTGATTATGCCGATGGAGGATATGCATATTATACAGACTTCATATTCCAGGCAATGTTTGCAGCAACTTGCTGTACAATAGTATCAGGTGCAGTGGCCGAGCGGATTAAATTACTGCCATTTTTGGTATTCTGCACCATATTTGTTGCTTTGAGTTACCCAATCACAGGAATGTGGAAGTGGGGAGGTGGATGGCTCGATGAATTGGGCTTTTATGATTTTGCAGGTTCTACACTTGTACACTCAGTCGGTGGCTGGGGAGCACTGGCAGGGATCATTTTATTAGGTGCCCGTAAAGGCAAATACAAAGGGAAAAAAATTAATCCTATTCCAGGTCACAGTATGCCATTTGCTGCTGTTGGAGTATTTCTACTATGGTTCGGCTGGTTCGGTTTCAACGGAGGTTCAGTCCTTTCAGCTGATGCAGGAGCAGTGTCTCTTGTATTTGTAACCACTTCATTGGCTGCAGCCGCAGGAGCAGTAGGTGCATTCGTTGTGTCTCACGCAATGTTCAAGAACTATGATCTTTCCATGGTACTGAATGGAATACTTGGAGGATTGGTCGGTATAACTGCCGGAGCAGATCTTATGAGTCCTGGAGCAGCAGTGTTGATTGGATTGATTGCAGGTGCAATTATTCCAATATCAGTTGTAACATTTGACAAATTAAGACTAGACGACCCAGTAGGTGCAACATCTGTTCACCTGGTGTGTGGAATCTGGGGAACCTTGGCTGTAGGATTATTCGGATCTTCAGCGGGACTATCCCAGTTATTGATTCAAGCTACGGGAATTGCAGCGATAGGCGTATTTACTTTTTCATTTGCGTTTATCACTTTTTATATCATAAAAAAGGTATCCGGAATTAGAGTGAGTGAAGAAGAAGAGGTTAGAGGATTGGATATCACAGAGCATGAGATGGAGGCTTACACACCTGATCTCAGTAATGCAGCTTACGAGCTTGCCCCAGTTAAGTAAATATCAAAATCTCCTTAAATAAGGAAGCTCCTGATTGCAGTCAGGAGCTTCTGTTTAAACATCGATTGAATCGATATTCTTGCGCGTTAACAAAATTACTAAAAAAAAGAATATCCTGATTTTTTCGATGATCATCTATTGAATAATCATCTAAAACAGGAACGATGAAAAAACTTTTAAGACGATCAATTTATGTAATCGTATTATTTAACATGTATACCACATCAGCCATATCACAATTGGATTCATTAATCTCCATCACGGGATCAGTAGACTTCTATTTCAGGTCTAATCTCAACGGAGATAATAATCCGGAGAGTGGTGCTACTATGGCTCCGCAGACTTCATTTGCCAATTTGCCTGGATTTTCTCTTGGCATGGCCAATGTTGTTGC